>JANRLT010000005.1 GCA_033762255.1 Pirellulales bacterium
CTAGCAAGCGCCGCTGAAAGAACGGTCGAAGGCTTGTGGGATAGAGTGGGACTCATCGAAGATCAATTCAAGCCAGCAGAATGTACCCGCTACCTACGCCACTGTGGTTACAATTTGACACTAGCATGAAAAGCGCTCTAGGAAATGTAATTATTTCCAATAATGGATTCCAGCTTTTAAGTGAATTACGTAATGTAAACGCATTAAGTATATCACACACAAAACTCTCAAAAGATAATATACGCTCATTGTCTTCCATTGGTGTATTTCGATTGCAGTTACCAAACTGCGGATTGAACGACGATCATCTTCCTTGCTTGAAAACGTTAAAATCAATCAAGTGGCTTGATTTACAATATAACTTTCTAAGTGATACATCAATTGATTTCCTGAAGAAAAAGCTCCCGGGCTGCATAGTCAATACGGTCACGCCATTTGATGAAAGTTATCCGGGCATTTTTGAATAAGGGGCGCATAACAAATAAATTCCCGGTGAAAACACACAAAAATGGTGCTAGCAGGCATTCTGGATATGAAATCCGGGTTCTTATTTTTCAAGCGATCCTAAATTACCTGAGTATGCGTCGCAGGGCAACCACATTCAGTTGCCACGTACCAAAATTAGTACCCATTAGGATTGACAAGGGCAGAACTAAAAAAATACACCGTAAAGAATTAAAAGTATCAAATATATTACAAATGCGACCCACGAATAAATCGCAAAATATCTGTACTTTTTTCCAACTGAATTCAAAGCTTCGGGATGAAAAATAAGCTGACTACCATATTTAAGGTATGATATACCATCATTCCTATTGCTGAAAATTTTAAAATAGAAATACATCGTCGCAAATCCCGAGATGAATAGAAGTACAAATAGTATTCCCAAAATATACATAAGGGTGGCTACCTATTTCTCATTGAATTACCGTTACAATCATTAGGCTGCTTCCCAGTCCATTTCCGCAACCGGCTCCGTGGGTGATATCAAAATTACCGGTTGGGACGCAGCGGATAATGCAGGCCATTTGCAACGGGGGAATTAAGCGTTTTGTCAATTACTTCCACAGTTTCGCCATATCGAAAAGGCATATTACGCAACGTAATAACCCCGTCTTCGAGGAGTGTGGTTTTCACGTGCTGTATGTTGATTATATTTTCCATGATATTCCTGGCGAAAAATCCCCACCCCCCCCTACGGCCCGCCAAAGACCTGAATCTGCTGCTGCCCATTGATAATGATCGTGTTGCCGGTGGCCGTATTGCGCAGGTGTTCCGGTTTCCACTCCCCCAGGGTGATTTCCTTGGTCTGGGGGGTGGCGTTGCGTTCAAAGGTGACTTGAATTTTATCCCCGGGAAATTTCTCGGAGACGATTTTGGTCAGGTCCTGGAAGGAATCGACTTTGGTCCCTTCGATTTGTGTGATCAGGTCACCCGGTTCGATCCCGGCGGCCATCGCGGCGGAGTTGGGCTGCACGGTGTTGACCAGGCAACCTCCGGTGGCCGTGGGATCGCTAGAGATCCCCAGCATCGCCCCGTTGCGGCGGTCGATTTCCGTATTAGGTAGCTGGGTTTTCAGTTTGGCCAAACCTTCCAGGGTGACCTTGGTCCCGTACATGCCTAACCGCGGGACTTGCTTGAGTTGGCCCAATTGGTCGATATCGCCGTCGCTAATAACCGGGCCAAAAAAACTGGCCCTTAGCAAAGTAGGAATCGTGCGCAGGAGTTGCAGATCCTCGGTGGTCCCTTTCCAGTCCTTGTGACGCAGGCTGATTTCACAGGCCTGGATCTCCCCCAATTCGCTGGCGGAAAGGATGTTACATTCCGCCCCCAGTTCTTGGAGTCGGGCAATGGTTTGCTTTTGGCGCAGGACGCGGCTTTTGGTAATGGCGGCTCCGGCCCGCTGGGCAAACCAATTTGTCTGCCGCTGCGTCATCGGCTCTAACGCCGCTTCCGCCGTCGCGGCTTCCAGGGGATTGGGCGACACCAGCGCGCTTTCTAATAGGCTTAAACAGCGGTGTGATTGCTCCAGGCTATTCCCCTGAATGGCGGCGGCAATGACCGGTATCGCATCCGCCCCCGCTTGTTGCAGATTTTTCATCGCCGCTTCGCGGGCGGCAAATTCGTCCGCGTCCAGTTGGGCCACCCAGGCGTGGAACTTGGCGGTTTCTTCGGGGGAAAGCGACGGCGGGAGTTTAGCCGCGGGGGGGGTAACTGCGGCAGGTGGAGTTGCGGGGGGAACGGTTTCGCCGGTGGGGGTGGTTATTGCGGATTCTTGTCCAAAGGCCGCGGTCCCGCCCCAGAGCGCCAGTGTCAGGCAAAAGCTTTTTAACCAAAAGCCGCTTCGCCAAATGAGCTTCATTCCCGAATAAAGAGAGTATTCGCTAGAGTATCGGCTGGCCATACGTAACCTCGTAAATAACGGTAAGTACGATTTTCATTTCTATTATAGCTGATTGCGCGGGAGGGATTAAGATCATTCCCCACAATCCGCGGCCCCTCTGGACGCCGTCCGAAAAGGAATGTTACATCCCCGTCCTGGGACAATCCGAGGCATTTTTCTCGGAACTCTGGCGAGTTCCGCTACGCTTAGGCCGGTTTGCCGGAACTCTGGGGAGTTCCGCTACTTGGGGAAATTTCTCCCAAGTTTGGCTTGCTCTGGCGGCAAATTCCCTCCATGATGAATTTGCTATCTAAAGGGTAATTATTTTTGCAAAGGATTGAGCCATGAAATTTCAACACTCTTTGGTCGGAGGCGTGGCTAGCTGTCTGCTGGTCGGAGGCGCATGGCCCCTCCTGGCACAGCAGGTGACCATCGGGGCCCCTTTCCAAAATTTTAACGATAATTTTCACGAGCAAGTCGGTGTGGGCTGGAATTTTGGCCTGAATACGCCTCCGCCGGTGGGATTTAATAATGATGGCGGTCCAGGAGCCATCGTTGGTTTAGGACTCAACGGTCAACCGCAACAGGGGATTAACTTTGGCTTTGGCGGGCCGAATCCCCCCGGAGTTCCCATTCCCGGCAATCCCGCGGCTCCCGTGGGCCAACTTGGCTGGCAAGTGCAGGGAAACGGCTTTCGCGCCGGTTTTAATGTCTTTGCCGGACAGGGAAGCAGCCGGTCGAATGTCTCGCAAACGCCGATGATCACCACGCTCAACGGCTATCCCGGGTATTTTTCGGCTACTACCCAGCGGCCGTTTGTGACCAGTGTCATTCCGGTGGTGGGGGGCTATGGGTCTGGCTTTGTGCAGCCGGTGGTCGTGTACCCCTCGGGCCAAATTCCCTGGCCGACCGGCGGGGGCCAAGCAGTGAGTCCGATCGCCGCCAAGCTGGAACGATTGCGGGCCGAGCTAGCAGCGGGCATCCCTCCCGGGGATGATCCCTCGGTAGGAAGGCCTTCGCGCGTGGGCGAGCAAGAACCCGAACCACAACCAACACCTCCCCCCCGCCCACCGATGCAGGATCCGCCGTTGATTTTGCGAAGGGCGGATGCCGAGCGGTAGTTGGGGGACTATTTATCTATTTTGCGTTTCCCGAAATACACATTCATCCTAATGCCGCTAGCGGCGTGAGCCATTTATGTCCGAGCGCGAACGTTGGATCGTTTACCCGTTATTGTTTTTTGCGTTAGGGACTGCGCTGCGGGAAAAAATTGGCTTTCCCGAAACGCGCACGATTTCCCAACAAATGTTGGCTGGCCAGGTTGTGGCGGAGGTAGTCCGCACCAAGCAACTGGTCATCGTCAATGACCAGCAGGTGCCGCTGGCGACGTTGGGGATTAACCAAAACGGCTCCAGCGGCCAGTTGCAACTGATGCAGACCAGTAAATATTCGCCGGGCGTGTCGGAACTGCGTTATATTGTGGGGGTAAATCCCAGCGGCGGGGTGGACATCCGTCCGCCGTTGACCGTCAATATTCCGGGAATGATGCTGTTGCCCACGATAGAGCAATCGCGCGAGCAGCCGATTCAATCAGGCAAACCGGGCAAACCGCTCGAGGTGCCGCCGCATCTCAAACAAGAAAATCCGCCAGTCCCCGACCTTAAATTAGAGGAGTTTTTGGATTTACCCATCAAGAAAAAATCGGATAAGTAGCCGGCAGCGTCCCGCTGCCGAACTGCCAAAAACTGGATAAGTAACCATCCGCGTCCCGCTGCCGAACTGCCAAAAGAAGGCAGCGTGCGTGCGTTGTCCATGCCGCACAAACTAGTAAACGCGATGATGATAGACGGCACCGGGACGGTGCCTGCTACGTTGCCCACGGCACCGGGACGGTGCCTGCTACGTTGTCCACGGCACCGGGACGGTGCCTGCTACCTTGCCTACGGCACGGGACGGTGCCTGCTACGTTACTCACGGCACCGGGATGGTGCCTGCTACGTTGCCCACGGCACCGGGACGGTGCCTGCTACGTTGCCCACGGCACGGGATGGTGCCTGCTACGTTGCCCACGGCACGGGACGGTGCCTGCTACGGTTCTCACAGCACCGGGACGGTGCCTGCTACGTTGCCCACGGCACCGGGACGGTGCCTGCTACGTTACTCACAGCACCGGGATGGTGCCTGCTACGTTGCCCACGGCACGGGATGGTGCCTGCTACGTTGCCCACGGCACGGGATGGTGCCTGCTACGTTGTCCACGGCACGGGATGGTGCCTGCTACGTTGCCCACGGCACCGGGACGGTGCCTGCTACGTTGTCCACGGCACCGGGACGGTGCCTGCTACGTTGTCCACGGCACCGGGACGGTGCCTGCTACTTTAATTTCCCCAGCGGCGGGCCCGGTAGATGATCAGCCCATGCGCCGCGTGATAGAGTCCACCGCATTCGACCGGGTCGTTTTTGGCAATTTCCATCAGGGTGACCAGACGCTCGCACGACCGTGTGACCCACGGTTCGGCCAGTTCCTGGTCGGTCAGGGCGGCGGTTAAAAATTCCAGGATATGCCCTGTCGTGCTGATTTTATCGTCGATGCGGGGAGCATTTCCGGGACGGGTAAAATAGTTGGTCGAAAAAGTCCCGTCGGCGTTTTGCTCGCGCTGGGCCTGCGTGACAAACTCCTGGATTCGGGCATGCACCACGGCCCAGGCGGGAGGGAGCTTGTTGACGTCTTGAATTTGATTTTCGTTGCGATATTGATTGAGCGCGACCGCCAGGGCATAAAGCCGATGCGTCCCCCCGCAGGATCCCCCCACGACGGGCGCTTGGGCCTCCATCAGGGCTAGTTTTTCGATGTTCCAGGTTTCGCCGTTGCGGTTTTTCCAGGTGTCGGTCAATTTCCAATAGCTGGGATGGCTGAGCGCCATCAGGGTCCAGGTCGCTTCCATGCCCGGCACCAGATCCCATTGGGCTTGGTTGCGCAGATCGGCGATGGTGTAACTTTTTTTCCCGATGACGATTTTATCCGCGGGGGTCAGGCCAGTCTGGGACAAATACCCCAACCACTGGTCGGGGTGCCCCTGCCCCGTTTTGGAGCCTTCCTCCACGGGGACTAAAACGCCATGCGCGGTGGGGCGCAAATTCCACCCCGTCAGCGGATTGCCCGCTTGCAAATAACCCAGCGCGGGGACAAGTTGGCCCTCGTGTTCAATCAGCAAGTCCGGGCCAAAGGCCAAAATCGCATGCACAATCTGCCAAGCCGCGTGATCGCGCGTATTGAGCCGCCGTTGGTTAAGCGTATGATCCACGATGGCGTCGATGCGCGTCTGCAACTGGCTGCTATCCGGCAATGGTTTGGTGGGGACGGGCGTCGCGCTGGAAATAAGCCGCGAATCGCAGCCACTGAGTGCTAGGCTGATCGCCATCATCCCGGCGTAAGCCAACCAGCCCGGAACTTGCCGGTCGGTTGATTGTAATTTTGAATTGTGTCGCATGATGACTAGGTGGGAAATCCTTGTGTGCCACTGCTGGCTTGCCCGGCAGTCCTAAATGGCTGGTGGGGAGGTCGCATGTGGCCAAATAGCCAGCCGGGGCCAGCCGTTACGTTCGTTATAATCGCGTCAAAACACCCCTTACAAACGGTACGGGTTGGCCCAACTTGCCTATTTCTAGAATCAGTTGGGAAACTCGGGGTGGACTGTCGATCTTAATCCGTGGAAATTCCCGCGTCTATTGGGTGAGAACCGCGGGCCGAGATATGCGGGTGGAAATGTAACCTGGTGCAACGTCATGGCCGCCCTCAGCAATCGACCGCAGCAACTCTCCGCAAATGTTGAATTTGCCCCTCCCGAAATTCTGATCATCGACGATGACCCGCATGTGGCGGGCCTGTTGGTGGATTTGCTGGGGGAAGAGTTGGGCCGGAATTGCCATTTGCACTGTTGCGGCACCCTGGGGGAGGCCCGGCAAATCCTGGCCCGCGCTCCGCGCATCGGCTGTATCTTGTGTGATCAAATCTTGCCCGATGGCCTGGGAACGGAATTTATTGCCGAGGTCTCGGCCCGTGGTTTGGCCGCAATTTTGATGACGGGGCACGGCAGCGAGGAAGTCGCCGTGCAGGCCATGAAGGCGGGAGCCTGCGAATATGTCAACAAAATCAAGCTGAGCGGCGTCGAACTGGCCAACATGATCCGCCGCGCTGTCGCCAGCGCGCGGGTGACGCGGGAAATCGCCGAACCAGCCCGAGAATTACGCCAGGCCCGCCAAGACCTGGATCACTTTTTACGGGCCATTTCACATGATCTGGGGGCGAATATGCTCCTGCTGGAAAGCTCCGTCGAGGCCCTCAAGCAAGAGCCTGAAGTCGAAAAAATCCCCGCCGCCCGGGCAAATTTTTCGCACATGGAGGCTTGTTTGCGGCAATCCAATAAATTCCTGGGAGACCTCGTCACCTTGGCCCGGACCGGCACAATCGAGATGCAGGCCGAATGCGTGCAACCCAGTCAGATCGCCGAACAGGTACTGTTTGAACAACGCCGCCTGCTGGAAAGTCGCGGCATTGAAGTAGAGTTACAGGGAGACATGCCCTCCGTGATGGTCAATGCCCTGCGGCTCAAGCAGGTCTTTACCAATTTGGTGCGCAACGCCGCCAAACATGGCTGCGCCGCCGAACAGCCCCGTATCCGCATCGAAGCGATAACCCACCGGCCAACGACCCTCGAACCAGCAAATTCGCGGGCTAATCCCGCTTTTGAACAGAATCATGATGTCTGGCTGGCGGTTCGCGATAATGGCCGAGGAATTCCCCCCGCGGATCGGGAAGGTGTCTTTTTGCCCGGCAAACGCCTGGCTTCCGCCCATCCCGAGGGGAGCGGCATGGGCTTGGCCATTGTTAAAAAAATCATCGATTTTTATGGCGGGCAGATTTTGATTGAAGACTATTCTTTTGAAAAACCAGAATTGGGAGGGACAAGCATGCTGTTTAGCTTGCCCCGGGGAGCGACACGATCTGAATCGTAGATAATTTCCGGCTTGCTAGCGAAAAGGCAAAAACCTTGGGCAAACACCCCCGCGGCTGATTGGCCCAACTTGAAGTGATAGCTTTAAAAGTGCACGAGAGCCGCTGGTGGGTTAAGAATTTTTCCGTTCCGCGCTCCGGGAAGGCTTGCTGAAAAAGGGCTTTCCCTGTCAAATGCAAGTTCATTGCAAAAAGCCCGCGGTCGCATTCTTGCAAAGCGGCAGCCCCGGCATTTTGCCCGCCCATCAAAAAACATTTGCATTCTTTGTGCCCTATGACGCCTGCTGGTTTGGCTGCGATTTATTGTGTGCTAATTGTGGGGGCGTCGCTCCTGGGGGGTTGGTTGCCCCGTTTTATCCGGTTGACGCATGTGCGGATGCAAGTGGCGATTAGCTTTGTCGCGGGGGTGATTTTGGGGATTGGGCTGTTGCACCTAGTGCCACATGCTTACTTTGCCTTGGGAAATTTGGACCATGTGATGCTGTGGCTCATGGCGGGTTTTTTGCTGATGTTTTTTTTGCAGCGGCTGTTTCATTTTCACACGCATGAAATTCCCGAACCGAACAGCCATTCGGATGGTCAGACGCCAGGAACGGATCCGGCAAATGTTGGTTTAACCATTTTGCCGACGACTGGGACAATTTCGCACCAGCATGGGCCTGAATGCCAACATGGAGAATCTGGACATCACCATGATCACGAGCATGCGCTCCCTACCGGCTTGTGGGGATGGTTGGGGGTGTTTTTTGGGTTGGCCCTGCATAGCGTGATCGATGGCTTGGCCTTGGGGGCGGCGATTCAGGCGGAAGCGACGGAGGGGATCGTTTGGGGGGCGGGACTGGGGTATTTCTTGGCCGTGTTTTTGCACAAGCCGTTTGATTCGCTCTCGATCACTAGCCTGATGCAGCACGCCGGATGGTCGGAGTGGCATTGCACGCTGGCAAATTTGGCCTATGCGGCGGTGGCTCCGCTGGGAGTGCTATTATTCTTTATGGGAGCGGCGCAGATTGGGGATCAATCGCTCTGGCTGGGGGGGACGTTGGCCTTTGGCGCGGGGGCTTGCCTGTGCATCGCAACGAGCGATCTATTGCCGGAATTGCAGTTTCACAGCCACCACCGCGTGGCCTTGTCAGTGGCATTGCTGTTGGGGTTGGGATTGGCTTGGGGGCTAGTCCTGGTGGAACAGCAGGGGCATGATCATAACAGCCATGGGCATACGGGAAATATTCACACGGGTCAGGGGCATACGGGACATGATCACTCCAGTCATAGCCACACGACTCAGGGAGATACGGCGCCAGGTGGCGATCATCATGACCATAGTGGGCATGACCACGGTCCGTAGTTCCGCCATGTGTGCCAAAATTCATTATAGAAAGCGTGATGAGTCCCCAGTTATCGGGCTAGGGCTTCTCGAAGATGGTGTCTCAGTTCCGCCGATGGTAGCGACGGATTGCTGTTAGACTTCAACCCCGCGCTCGGCCGCACATCACACGGCACCGGGACGGTGCCTGCTACGTTGCCTACGGCACCGGGATGGTGCCTGCTACGTTGCCCACGGCACCGGGACGGTGCCTGCTACGTTACCTACGGCACGGGACGGTGCCTGCTACCTTGTCCACGGCACCGGGACGGTGCCTGCTACGTTACCTACGGCACCGGGACGGTGCCTGCTACGTTGCCCACGGCACCGGGACGGTGCCTGCTACGTTGCCCACGGCACCGGGACGGTGCCTGCTACGTTACCTACGGCACGGGATGGTGCCTACTCCAATCCCTGGTCCGCGCGAATCATCGCCACATGGTCCATGAACAGCCCGATGAGCGCTCCTTGGGCCCGCAGGTAGCTCCCCTGGATAAAAAAACAGAGGCCCACCCAGCCAATGGACAGTAGCGCCGCCGTGTAATGCCAGACGATCCAGGTTTCGCTGGGAAAGCTGCCAGCGCGGGGGTCGTTGCGCAGCGGATCGGACAAAGCCCCGAGCGCGGCCAGCCCGACCAGACTCAGCATGGAGAGCACGCCCCAGGGAAAGCTTTTGCGCTTGTTGATTTGAGCCTCTTCCATCCATTCCTCCGGGACACCATACGTTAGGCCGACTTCCTTGCACCAGCGGCTGGTTCCGATCATATAGGTAATGGCCAGGCTATTGACCAGCATGACCAAAATCGCCGAGCCAATCCCCATCAGGCGATGCGTGTTGAGGTACGTCGTGGCGGGCCGGTGTTCCGCCTGAAATGCCTGAATGCGGACGGTGTCGCCGGACTGTTGGACCCGGTACGCCTGCCGCATGAGATCAGGATAATCGCCAATGGATAACCCGACCGCCAAAGTCGCCACGAGCATGATCAGGGCCACGACGGCCAACGGGGTAAATATGCGAATCACGGTGATTGATACAAAAGGGGGGTGCGGAAACGCGCAGGCCGCGTAGTTTTATAGCCCGCAAGCGTGGCAATACGTCTATTCTTAGAATAGCACCCCGGCGACAATTCGTGTAGGAGCGGGGGACTGGTCAATTCCAGATTGACGCGTTGGAAGAGACGGAATGATGTTGATTTCCAGGGACTACCGTGGTGCGGGCTTCAGCAAGTAGGCCAAGGGGATTGGATTACCACCGAGTCGGGAGTCTGACGCGGTGAGAGCGTGTTTGGCAAAGAAGCTTGTTCGCGGAAGACTCCTGACCCCCTACGCCTTGTTCAGCCACTCCCGACCCCTGCGCTACTTGCAAACTGCGATAGGAATCGGCCCGTTGGCCCTTCCCTTTTCATTTTCCTTTAACCTAGGGCGACGCTGCGCTTGCCGCAATTCTAATAAGCACGTCTGGGATAGGTCGGGCCCTTGGCCCGCAAGTAAACTTTGCACATTGCGAAGTTTTGAAAGGTTTGAAGCAAAGGTTCCGGTAATCCGCGCCTGTAGTACTTCACCGCCGATGCCATCGGCGGCTTTGTGAATGTAGTTATCGCCGATGCATTACCGCGAAGCGGTTTCGCAACATAGCCCAGCGGTTGGAGCGCAGCGAACAACCCTGGGAAAACTAAAATCCAAACACCATAAACCAAATACCTAGCTCCGCTACGTTTCATAACCGCATTGCGGTAGAATTCCCCATTCATCATTCTTACTTTGGCTTTTCGTCCATCCCCTGCAAGACTTGCTGTTCCAGGTGCGGTAGCTTGCCCAGTTCGCCGTTAAAGCGTTCGGGCCAAACCCGCCCGCGCAGTTGATTTAAGGTCTCCCGCGCTTCCCCCCAGGCCTTGGTTTGAATTTGCGCCTCCGCCAGGCGCACCAGTCCCGTCGGTTCCAGGCTGCGCAGTTCCGCCACTTTTTGCCACAGGGGAATCGCCAACGCCCACTGTTGCCGCTGGCCGCGAATTTCCGCGAGCGCGGTAAAGCTTTCGGACTCGGTCGGGGCGGCCTCGATGATGGAGGTCAACGCCCGCTCCTCGGCATCCGGGCCAAATGTTTTCTGGTCGGCGGCCAGTTTTTCGGCCAGTTTGCTATACAGACTGGCGTTGCGGCGATCCTGCTCGATCCACTTCTGTAGCACCGCCACGGCCTGTTTGGTATCGCCCAGCTTTTCCAGCGATTCCAGCCAGACACCAAAAATTTGTGCATTTGTGGGCTGCAAATCGTAGGCATGCTGAAACTGGGTAACCGCTAGCTCATGCTGGTTGGAAGTGGCCAAGACCTGGGCCAGTGTCAGCCGCAAAATCGGCCAATCCTGATTCGTCCGCGCGATGCGGGCGTCCAGTTCCTGGATAAAAGCCGGCAGATCGGCGATTTTCTCCACGATCTCCCGCAGATTTCGCAGCGTGTTTTCGCGTTCACTATAACGCGGATCCCAGCAACTGACCGCACTGAGGGCCGCGTCCACCGCCGCTTCGTTTTTATTTTGGGCGATTAACGCCTTCGACAGGGAAATATACAAATCCGATAAAAAGCGGTCCCCCTGCCCGGCGGCGGTATTGTCAGCCAGCCGCAGGGAAATGGCCTCGGACAAGTACTTTTCCGCCTCGGGATACAATTCGACGGACAGGCAGGCATCGCCCAGCGATTGAATATTGCCCACCAGCCAGCGCCCCCCGGCATGAAAATGTTTGTCCGTCGCGGCCAGCAGTTCGGACAATTGTTGTGGTCGTTTAGCGGCAAAGTACGCCTGCATGAGCCGCGTGCGGTGCCGCATTTCATCGGGACGCGCGGCGACAAATTGCTCCAAGAGCGCGATCGCTTCGGGCGAACGGTTCCGGTCGATCAAGTGCTGGACCAGCACTTCCTGTCCGCCAAAGTCCAGCAGTTGAGCTTTATCGGCGGCGAATAAAATCTCAATCGAGCGATCATAGCGATGCAGCCCGCTCCACAGGTATTCGGCGATAAACATGATATGCCGATGGGAGTTGACGTTTTGGGCCAGGACCTCGTTGGCGATGGCCACCATTTCCTCCGCTTTGGCGTGCCAAAAATAGGAATAGTCGATATGCGTCATTTCCCGCTGCGTGGTTTGCAGGGTTTGCAGTTCCTGCCGCAGGACGTCGGCGACGATCTTCCACAGCCGCGGCTCCAACTCGCGGTATTCGTCATTATCGGCGGTGATGGACGCGCGGTATTGGGCCAGTAACCCCCCCAGATTTCGCCAGGCGTTGTTCCAGTCGTACCGCAGCCGGTCGGGGTATTGCTCGTACCGTTCGATAACGTACCGCAGCGCGGCCACCAGCCCGAGGGATTCCTTTACGATGGATGCGGGCAGCGTCACGGTGTTGGCATATTGCTGCACCTGCTTTTCCAGAATGCCGGGCATGACCGTGAATGCCAGTTTACGCACTTCTGCCATGGTCGCGGGTAATTTGCGTTCATGGCCAATCCCCAGGGCATCCACCCACAGGCGGGTAAGCTCGTAACGCTCGTGTTCCTGGTCGGCGGCGTCGATTTTTTGCTGATAAAATCGTGTGACCGCAGGTAGTAACTCGTTCCCCGCCCCAATGCTGACCGAGCCTTGCTCGCGCAGCGCTCGATTATACAGTTCGGCCAGGCGATATAGCACCCGCTGGCGCAGGCTGGTGTTGGCAGCCTGGTCCATGACCGGAATCAACAGGTCTTCGCCCGCGCTAAACTGCTTTTGATATTCATGCATGCCGATCAGGCTAAAGAAATTGTCAATTTCCTCGATGGGCCAAGAGTTTTCATGCTGGGCCAAAAAACGCTCGCAGGTGACGCGCATCCGCCGCAAGCCATCCTGAGGACGCTCTAGATTGTAAAATTCCAGTTCGGCGATCGCGCGGCCTAGGTGCAGGTCATCGGTACTGCCGGGCTTGACCAGTTTGGTCAATTCTGCCAATTGCCGCAGTTGCTCGGCGGCCAGTTCCCAATGCGGCACCCTGCCCAGCTTGGTCAGGAATATCCCCATGAGCGCTGGCTCGTTCGGTTGCCATTCGCGATTAAAGGCGCGCTGCAGGGCCGCCACGCTGGCCGTAATATGCGGACCGGGCTGGTTGAGGACCGCCGCGGCCTGATATTCGACCAGGGCCTCTACCAGATCGAGCGCGCGGGCGTCGGTGGTAGTGAGCTTGCCGGTGCGAATTTGTTTAATTTCGGCCAGAATTTCATCGGCGGTGGATTCCACGCGTATCACATCCAGCGTCCCGTGCAGAGTCTCCATAAAGCGGTAAATCTGCTGCGCGGAGCGGCCTAGGACCGCGCGGGGAATGATCCGCAGCAGGCGAAAATCCGCGCTCGAGAGATACAACTGCCGCAGTTCGCTGAGGTAATTTTCGGGTTGGCTCGATTTTTCAAAGAGCGCGCGAATCGCCAAGAGTTGGTTGTCGTCGATGGTGGTGGGGAGTGTTCCCCCCGACTGCCAGCGATAGCAAACATTATTAAAAATGTTATTAAGCTGTGATTCCGGTAGCAGCCGCCAGGCCCGCAGTCGCGCGTCGTCGTATTTGTCGCGCTGATTGAGCGCCAAATACCACTGCGCGAGTGTCTGGTAGTCCCCTGGAGTAAGCAGCTTGCGGCTGGCGGCGGTTTCAAACAGCGTGACCGCCGTGGACAGGTCTCCCTGTTCGGCCAGCAACTTGGCTAGGGCCACTGGCCAGGGGGACGTTGGTTCCGCCGCCGCGCTCCAGACTCGCACGACGCGTAGCAGTTCGTCGATTTGGTTGGTGGCGACCAGCCACTGGTATTGCAGTTTTTGCCAGGGGAAACGCTCTTCGGCGGGAAAATCCAAACCAGCGGCGATGAATTTGGCCAGCCGTTCCTTCCAGTTGGCTCCCACCGATTCCCGCGCGGTCAAGGAAAGTATCGTGATAAACGCCCGCTCCCGCAGTTCCCCGGCGATTGCCGCCGCCTGAATCTTTTGGGCTTGGGCCAAGAGCTGGGCCGGATTTTGATCGTCGATCAACTCTAACTCGGTGGCGGGATCGGCGGGAGAATTGCCTCCGACACCGGGGAGTTCTGGCTGCAGGGGTTTTTCTTGCTGTTCCCGTTCGGTGGCGTCATCCTCGGCCGCGCGGAAGGGGACCTCCCCCACGATTTGCCAGCAGAACTCCAGTGTTTCGGTCAGGTTGGCGTCGGTGGGAACCTGCAGATAGGCCTGTTCCACGCGGATCCAATTGGCCAGCGCGGCGGCCTGCTCGGCGGGTGGCGTGCGGCTGTCAATTTCTTTGACTGGCTCTGCCGCGGGATTTCCGGCTGCGGGCTGATTGACATTGCCAGCCTGGGCCAATACTTTTTCATGCTCGGAAATGTAACGCTCGATCAACTGCGCGCGGGCGGTATCGCGGATTTTCTGTTCCTCGGCGGCGCGCTCGGTGCGCGTGAGCTTATTGACGCCCCCTTGATCCCGCCACGCGGTCAGGCCCGCTGTGATCCGCATTTGCAACAGCGCATCGGTATAGCGGTGCAATAGGCCCAATTGTTCGAATAGGGGGAGTTGTTCATCGGAGGTTGTGCGCAATTCACGCAGGATCGTGAAGAGTTCATCCTCGATGGCAGGCGTCCAGGGAAGGCCTAGCAGGTGATCGACCAGTTCGCGGCGGAGTTGGGTCACTTGGTTTGCCGGCGCGGTTTGCAGGCGTTCGCGGAGGAACGGCAGCAACTCGGTGTCGGCGAATTTATTGACATAGATCAGCCGCAGTGCGTTCCCCAGCGCGGCCCGATCGGCATCGGTTTTGACCGCGCGAAAACGCTCGCGCAGGATTTTTGCGATAGGCTGCCACAAGGCTGCTGGCACCTCGCTGGCGGACAGATACTTGCGATTGTTGATCGGTTCGGCCACGGACAACTGCCCGGTCAGGGCGTGTTCCGTCGCCAGGGACGTTTGCTCTGGCGTCAGCTGGTCCGCACGCTCGCGCAGCTGGGCAAAAAACCACGCCCGCAGTTCATCACCCGGCGTGCTATCCAGTATGTTCGAGCCTAAAATCGTTTGCACATAAGAAAAGTTGTGCTGATGGTCAAAGAAGTGGCGGGTCGCTGCGGCCAGGGTGGGATGCCACTTATGCGCGCCCAGTTGCAGGTTGAGCCGCCAGACGCCCCCCCGCATATAGTTGAGCGCGGCATCCAGCTTGACGCGCTGTGTCGGCGACAGCTTAGAGGCAACTTGCCCCTCCGCCAGCCACTGCGCGGCCAGTTTGTCGGCTTCGGCTAGTTTGTTATTGAAAACCAGGGCCGCTAGGTATTGCTCGTGGGCGCTGCGGGATTCGGGCAACTGCTCTATCGCCGCCGTGGTCCGCTGTAATACTTCCGGCCAGCGGCCCAGTTGCGCTAAATAGTCCAAGTATTTTTCTTGCAACGCTTCACGGTGGTATTGATCCAGTTTGACGGGGCGATCCAGCTCTTTTTGGAGCCAGGCAAAGGCAGGGGTGAACTCGCCCAGGGCCACCAGCCGATCGGTGTATTGCGTTTGGCGGTAGACTTCCCAGGGAGCGGCTTCCGCCAGTTGCCGGGCACGGTCCAGGACCTCGCGCTGGCGATTCAGGTTTTGCAAGAGGTAATACTCGTTCTGCACAAAGGTATCCATGGCGTTTGCGAATTTTGGCGCGCGGTCATAAACCGGCCGCAAAATTTGCAACAGTTCCCACTGTTCTTCGGGACTGGAGACTGTTTGTGCCTGGCTATAAATCCAGTTGGCCAGCGGCAATTCCTGCGGCTGCGCGTTGGCGGCCAGTTGTTTGGCCGCGGCCAACAAGATGACGCGGGCTTCCTCGTTGCGGCGCATCGTGGAGAGTATGAGCGGCCGCAGCCATTTACTACCCGGTTTGGCCGCGGTCAGTTTTTCTAGTTCGGCAACATGGGTCAGGGCCTCATCCCATTGCTGATTGAGGCAATTATGCACCAACAGCACCAGCCGGTCGTTGATCCCGGCCTGCCCGGCGGCGGCAGCGGCCCGCGCGGGGGCGAGTGTGGGGAACGGCGCGGTTACCAGGATCGTTTGCGCGCGGGGGGCCAACTCCGTTTCCAGCTTTTTGGTAAAGTCGGCGGCGGTCAGTTCAGCCACGCTGCGCGTGACTTCGTGAATGGACTGTCCCTCGGCGTTGTTGGTTTGCAGTTTGGTCCACCACCACACTCCCCCTGCCCGCACAAAGTCGCTGTAATCGTCGGTGCCAACCAACTTCCCATTTTGATGGGTCTCGCGGCGGAGCAGGACTTTGCGTTCAGTGTCGATGGTATACTCGTGGCGATAGTTATCGTCACTGGCCAGGATCAGCTTGGCCCGGTTGGGGCCCGCCGCCTCCACTGTCGCGGTCAAGTAAACCTGATTCGCCAGCAGTGTGGTAATGGAACCATCATTAAATGTTGTGGGAAACGTGGTCAGTTCCCGCCGCAGCGCGGGCCGCGCGGTCCCCCAACCCGACATGAGCGAAAAGACTCCCCGCTGATCTGGCTGGCAATAATTGACCAAGACTTCGCTATTGTCCAACAGCGACCGTGTCAGCCACCCTTGGGAAGAAAAGAGCGTTAGATCCTCGCCGATGCCATACTCGCGGCCCCACTGTGGTTCAAAACTCTTTTCCCGGCGGATAACCTCGACGCCGCCGGGATGCTGGAGCAAGGTTTCCGTGATTAATAGCGACTTGGCCAGGGCGATGGCCTCTGGAGACCACTTGGTGGGTTGCGGTGTGGGCCAAGTTTCTCGCGCGGCGGGGGCCGAAATACTGGGCAAGAGCGCGTCCAGCCACTGCAGATAGTCGGGGGATTGTTCATAGTAGATTCCCCGCCCCGCCATGCTGTAGGGTTTACGGAGCATGGGAGTGGTATCATCGAAAAGGGAATATCCAGCTCTAGCGCCTGAGGCACTGAGACCGGCAAATCCATCAAAGTATGTGCCATTACTAATAATCGGCTGGCCAGCATAGGCTAATTCTGATTCACTGCCACCAAAAGGTTCATCCATTAGCATCCGCACGGACTTGCGGTCGGATTCTCGCTTGAGTCGCAACCCCAGCGATAATTCCTCGACACCAAATTCTCCATTCTGGCCATTGACATCCCAAAATTCGCTTTTGTTTTCGGCCGAAAGCTTTTGGCTAACTTCTTTATCCGACACCGAGAGACTTTCACGGCGGACCAGTTCTTCACGAAAATAGTTTTCCCCATCGGATTCCGCTAGAACATCAAGCATATCCCCTCCCCCGCCCATGCCGCCTAGCATTGGCCCACTCGCCCAGACATCAAAGCGGCCATCGGTAGCGCTCATACTCCCCAAGGGTCCACTGGCGGGCATTGCCCCCCGCTGAAAGAAGAATCTATGCAGCGTATCCTTGGACCGAAACTCTGGCGAGCCAAGATAGCTCCTCCTGTAATGGGATTGCTCTGAAAATAATTCACTATTACGGCCCAGCTGCGACCATTGGGCCAAAAGCGACGCCCGCAGGCCCGAGCGCCAGGCCCCCGCCTGTTGCCTTTGTTGCTGCAAGAGTTCAAAGTTGGCCTTGGCGGTGGCGGCGGCAAAAAACTCCTCGCCATCGCGCATCAGGTAGCGCCGCTGCACCTTGAACCGCTGCCGGTCGGCGTCGGTCTCCAGCACCAAGAGCGACGTATACGGCGTGATGATATGAAATTCTTCTGAGAGGGCGATAATTTGGTCGCGGATCGCCGGATTTGTCCCTTGCTGCAACAGAAAGTCCAAATGCCCCCGTGCCCAGAGGCGCGGGATGAACGAGTTGCCAGCGTCATTATCCGGCAGATTCAGCCGCGCGGCGTAGCGCACGGTTTCCTGGCCCCGTTTGCCGGTGATGATGACTTCGCCAGTTTGGTTATCTCCGGTTGGCAGATAACGCCCCACGATGATCTGTTGCGTCCCCGCGGCCAGATTGGGCAGGCGTTCGGGATAGACCGCGGCCACTTGCAATCCGCGAAAATCGACCGCCAAATCCGTCAAACCGGGATTGGCGATTTCCTGTAGCAACTGCTTGGCCACCAGTACCGGAGTTTGTTCGCCCGTGATCTGCCGCAAGGATCCACGGCCCGCGTTGGCAATTCCCCGTAGCACCGCCAATTCATAGGTATTGTCCACGGTGACCGCGTGAAAGGTGAGGTTTTTGCCCAGCTGGGGTGTTTCTTTATGGTCTGTAGCGGGGGCTGGCGCAGGTGCTTCTTTGCCATCAATAACGTCCGTGGTGGGTGCCTGCCCACTCGCGGGTGCCTGCACGGCTAATTGCCGCGTTAGATGTTTCACAAACTGTTGCGGATCACTTTGGCCGGCGGTGACGATCCCATCGCCGATGTAAACGACGGTCGCTCCGGCGGGAGCTTTTTCCAGGACACTGGTAAACGCCAACTCCAGGTTTGTCCAACCCAGCGATGGCCGGGCCTCGAGGAATTTTTGCGTTTTTTCCAGGTTTTCCGGTGTGGGGGCTAGGGGTTCCACATTCGCCCAAGTGGTCTGGACATCGGCGGCGGCCAGCAGATAGCGGTCGTCCGCACCTAGGCTGCCGACGAGGGCGGTGACAAATTCCCCCTGGAGGCGGCGTTGGTCGGCGTCGAGGGAAGCCGAGGTATCGCAGAGGAGCACGAGATTGAGCGGCGTGCCGTCGGGAAGTGTCTCGCGCTGCCATTTGTCCGCGCCCGTGGGGGGCATCAGTTGCAAAAGAAAATAACCGTCGCTGCCGCGGCGATGGGCGATCGCCGCCAGATCGGGCCGCTGGTCATCCAGTTCAAACACCAGCTCAAAGTCTTGCTCCGGAGTGAATTCTTGCGCGCTAAAGTCGATTTGTGCGGCATGGGGTGTTTTACTGATCCGCACCGGATGTGTGGGGGAACTGACGGTCTTGAGCTGGGTTGTGGAATCGACGATGACGGACAGGGACAATTCGCGCAAGGGAGTCTGCCGTAACAGTTCGCTCCGGAGGGCGTAATTGTAGCGAAACGCATTTCCCCGCAGGGGTAAAACCTGCGTATAGACGATTTTGATCCGCTTTTCGGATTGGGCTTCGATGGGAAATACCCGCGCCTTAAAGAGGTTGCCGGCGGTCCATTCCAGCAGGCCGGGATCGCGACGCTCGCGAAGGATCGTTTCATAAATTTCGCGGGCACGCTGCTTTTCCACCACATCGGCCTCGACCAGTTCGTTGCCAATCCACATGCCAAACCCGCTGATGGAGGCGTCCTGGGGGAGAGGAAAATGAAAGATCCCCTCCAGGCGGCTGTTCGTCCGGTTGACAAAGGATTCTTCGATGGTGGTGCGGGCGATTTGGTCCTTGATTTCGACCGTGACTTTGTGATAGCCCACGGTCAGGGGGACATTGCGACCGTCCGGCATGGTGACGACCAAGGAGCCGAGCATTTCGTTGACGGCGGTGCCGTCGAACCCCGCTAGCCATTTGGGTTCCACAGGCGTAACGGCCAATTGATTGGCGGGCGTCGTGTGCAGAATTTTTTGGCCGGAGGCGATTTTTTCGGAACCTTGCAGCGGGCCGAGCAGCGTAAATTCCGGCAGTTTGTCGGTCGGTTGTTTGACGCGGACCTCCCCCCGATGCAGCTTGGCCTGGGATGGGGTCAGGCATTCGACCAGCGTTCCCGGTCCCAGCGTCAGTTCGGTTTGCGAATTCAACGTAAGCTTGACCGCGTTGGCCCCGCGCAGTTCCGTGCGAATCCAGTCGCCGGGTTGAATGGCAAGGTCCCGCGTAACCACGGTCCAACGCTTGCTGAGCGCGGGACGCAACAGCACAATCCCCTGGCTGTCGGTAACTTGGCCGATGCGGTCCGCGTTGGGCAGTTGGCCCGCGGCTACGAGATTTTGCGGCACTTGAAATTTCTCCGCGGGGATGACGGGGTTAATGGCGACTAAATGCAGTTCGGCCAGGGGGGCGCCTGCGCCCCGCCCCTGCCCCGCCGGCCACGCGGCCAGCGCCACTAATTCATGCGTAGACTGGTTAGCGTAGGCCTCGATCTCTATTTCGCTGGTGGCGCCGGTGGTGGTTTGACCTGGTAACGTTACGCGATAAACTTCGCACAGTTCTCCCTCGTATTCCATCACTTCGCTGGGAAGCGCGGCCCGCAGACGCTCGGCGTCGGTCACGCCCGTGTCCAATAAGGCCAGCAGGTCAATCTGTTGCGAAGGAGAAATAAACCAGGGGGAATCCTGCTGGGTGACGCTTTGTTTGGTTTCGTCAATTTTCCAAAAGCGCGAGCCAATCGCCACGCTGTAACGTTCCGGGGATTCGTTCATCCGCACCAAGCCGGGCGCGCGGACCAGGACTTCGGCCTGGGAAGGATTGCCACCGGTGTTTCGCTTTAGCAGAAACTGCAGCGAATCATGTTGCCGCAGCTTGTCCAGCACATTGCCAAACGGGACCGCGCTGACGGCGGGGGGATTGTTATGAAAAAAGGCAACATAGATCGCGACGCTGGCGGCCAAGGCCACTAATCCACGCCAGAGAATCGGTAACATAAATGACCTAGAGGGTATGTTGACCGCGGCGACGGGTGTCAGCGACGCCGTCGCGGAAGCGGGTGGGGAAGATACAGTTGGGGTTTCGCCAGGCCCAGGCGGCAAGGAAGAGGTTTCCTCCCGCGAAAGTTCCCGGGAGGCTTCGATTGGGGGGGCAATGCCGGGGGCACACTGGATAAAACGCGCCAAGCTCAGCTCGCGGATGCGCGCCAAAGCCCGGGTGGCGTCGGCTTCCGTGGCCGCCGGTTCCGGCTCTTGCAAATGTCCGAATAACTCCGCCAGCCGCGCTTCCGATGTTTTATCAGGAGCGTTGTTTAGCCCGGAGTGTGGGGATTCGAATTGTTCGTCGGCTGCGGACATGCCAGTGCTTTGTGATGAAAACTTACAGTTGTCAAAAGGACAGGTGCAATCGTTACTCTGGCAGGGGAACGGCGGTGACGGAAATGACAGCGTGCGGGCCATGGTTGGCGGTGGCCCGGTCAAAGCACGCGCGAAATTCGCGGCGCGCCCGGGCCAGTTTGGATTTGGTGGCCTCCACCGTGGTCTGCCAGGCGGCGGCCAGTTCCTCGAGGCTTTGTCCGTCTAAATACTTGCCCAACAGCAAAGCCGTATAATCGCCGGGCAAGTCGCTCAATAAACCGCGCACCAGTTCGCACAATTCCCGCCGCTCCATGCGCGTTTCAGGCAGTTCCAGATCCAGCCAGCGACCTATGTCCCACGCCCCCTGCTCGGCCAAGGTCTTTACCCGTACCGACCGCGCGGTCTGCCGCCAGTGGTTGGCAACCTGCTTATGCGCGATGCCCAATAGCCACGACCAAAGCGTCCCGCGAGCGGGGTCAAACTGGCGGGCGGACTGGGCGGCGGCCAAAAAGACTTCTTGCACGACATCCCCGGTCGCCGAGGCCTGGTTTCCCAGCAGACGCGAGACGTATCGCCATAGGCCGCCGCTGTATTGGTCATACAGCGCGGTCCAGGCCTGGGTGTGTCCTTGTTGCAAACCCAGCGTCACGGCTTGGTGGTCAAATTCGGCCAAGGGGGTCGATTGTGGAAAAAGTGCTGATGGGCGCGACTTCCGAGAGTTATTAGACGCAAGAGTCGGTAAAGTGTCGCAAAAACTTGGGTCAACAATCTAAACCCCGAAATATTTGCTAAGTTTATATCCCACATGTAGTTACAGAAATTGTACTTAACGCGCATAAAATAAAAAACCCCAGCGCGGCTGCGCTGGGGTTGGTCTTTGCAGATCAGTTTTTCTATGTCAAAAGCGTCAATTGCCTGACAGGGGAACTAGCCGGGCTCAACGCCATTTTCCTCTGGAGCGCACTTGCCCAGGTAGGTAATGGATTCAAAGCCAACTTGTTGGAAGGAGCCAAACAGATTGCCCAGGATGTCCAGAGCGTCGGTTTTGCTGCCGCCATCGAGGAAGGCTTTACCCTTGACTAGGTTGCCATACAGGTTGACTTCGTCATCGCCATGGCCAAACACGCCAAAGAGTTCCTCCACGGCGGAGTAAACTAAGCAGAGCTTGTCGTTATCGCTGCCAGAGTCGATATGCAGTTTCTTGGCGGTGCTGCCAAGGATATTCAACGTGTCGTTGCCATGGCCGGTAAAGATGGTCACGTTTGACTTGCCCAGCATATTGTTGGCAATGAACGTGTCCCCGTCCGCCCCGGTGTCGATATGCACATCCCCCCACAGGTTGTTGATGACCTGGGCGACATAATCAATTCCGGAACCGGTATGGATGGTGGTTTTCTTGTAATTTGCGCTGGCGGCATGGCTCCACAGGTCGTTGCCGCTGCCGGTATCGACGATAAAATCGCCAAAGCTGGACAGGTAATAGACATTGATCATGTCGTTACCAGCGCCTGCTGTAAAGTGGAACAGCTTGCCAGCCGTGCCATTGTAAATCGAGGCGATATCGTTGCCATCTTCCAAGTGGACAATGAAATCGTCATCGACAAACGTCAATCCGGCCAAAAATTCATCTAATCCCGAGCCAGTATTGACAATCAAGCTGCCATCCACCGAGACATAACCGTTATTGGCCATGTAGATTGGGACTTCTGTTGGGGTAAGTTCCCCTTCCGTGTCGACTCGGAATTCATCCGGTGGCACTTCTTCATCATCATCATCATCATCCGGAATCAGTGGCACGTACTTGCCAATCGTGACGATGTCATCGTCTTCGTGGGTGTTGATTTCCACATTGTCACATACGCCAATATCGCAAATGGTGACTGTGTCATTTCCGGCATGGGTGTTGATGATCAGGTCGTCTTCTAGGCGTAAGGACTCAACAACGACATCGTCGTCCCCCTTAAAGGTGTTGATGACGATACTTTGGCTAACTCCATTAAAAATCACGGGAGCGGCCAAACCATTGACCAAGGTCGCCGCGCCGTTCGTAAAAACGCCTTCTACCCTAACTTGATTGGGGACACCGGTCCCTTTCACCAAGACGCCATTCCCCAGGTCATCCCCCTTGAGTAGCAATACCCCGTCGTGAAAATCGGCGGTGATATTACCGGCAAAAGGTAACCGTGATTCCAAACTTTCAAATCGGGCGGAAAAATTATTCACACGCCCACGCTGCTGGCGAAAAAATCGCATTCGTAAACCCTCCGGAAGGTAAAGATAAATAAAGTGGCCCGCATGACCTCCTGGCGGCTGCTCCTGTTTAAGGCTTTACTGTAAGAAGGTTGACGCAGGACGTCAATAATCTGGGTAAGATAGAGAAAATAAATTATTTATTACGTTTTATATTATTGCCTAAAATAAGGATTATTCCGCTATTTTGAGGCTTGTTATCACATTTTCTGTAACATCCAATAATTCTTGTTTGGCCGGATAAAATTTGAAAATCCGACTGTCGATTTCCGCGGGGGTCAGGGGGTCCACCAGTTCCACGATCAGGCAAATCGGCCATTGCTCGGGAGGCAACGTGGAATCATCGGCGGGGGGACGGCGATATTCCCATCGCAGCGGCAGAAAATCGCTTTGTCGTAGATACAGCGTCAGAGCCGCGGGTAAATGCGGTGGCCATTGAAATGGTACGCCTGGTTCTGCGCTTTTTTCCCCGGCGGGAGGGGGAGCCAGGGATTGCAGCGAGCTTGGTTGCCAACGGGCATGCAACGCCCAGGCCGCTGTTTGCCGGGGTTCCAGCGTCCCCCCGACGACGGATTGCAATTGCCAATGTTTTTCCACGTTTTGCAAAAACTGCGGCAGGCCGGCCCAGGCCCAGATTTCGCCTGTATCTAGGGGATCATAGCCGAGGGATTTTAATTGCGCGTAGCGGAGTCGCTGCAGGTCCAGGCGGGTGATGAGCGGCCCGCCAATCGTACGGGCGGAGGTCCACACATACCGCCCGTCGGCGATTTGCAGCCAGGGTGTGGCCTGCGCTCCGTGCTGGACGCGCATTTCCCAGCGGACGCGGGTGTCGGCCCCCGTCCCTGTTTGCCAGTATTGTCCCGAGCCGATCAGTTGCTGGTCCAGCAGGTCCACTTGCATCCGGATGGTGGCAGTTAACGCGGGGCGTAGGGATAATTCTTGTCTGGCACGTTCGAGCAGGCTAGTGGCGATTTGTTGTTGCTGTTCAGGGGGGACGGGGTTGCTTTGGGAGGTGAGATTGTTTGCCGGGGAATTATCCGCGACCAAGCGGGAGGCCAGGCCGCTAGCAGCTAGCGAAGCGGTCCGGGGGGGTTGGCTGGACGTTGGGGCGGCCAGGCTTTTGCTAGCGGAGGATGCATTTACAGAAGCCAGCCATACCTGCGTGGACTGCCATAGATCCCGTGTTTTGGCCGAAAAATCGAGGCCTAAGGGGGATTGTTCCGCGTCCTGCAGCCAAATGGCCAGCAGAATACCGCACAGAATTGCCAAACTGGGAAAGATGATCTTCATGTGCGGCATTTAACGGATTTACCAAAGATTCCCGTCATGACGGGCCGACCAACACTTACAGGAGTTGTGGATTTATGCGCGGTCGAGCCCGTGTCATGGTCCCCTTCCGCGGTTGTCGCCACCTGCCCCGGCAAGCGGAGCAATCGCGGGCAAAAAATTCCCGCTGGCCACCCCGCGCGGGCCAAATCATAAAGTCCGCGCGTCCTAGCGTCCAGTCAAATCCTTGTTTTGTCACAGTTTGGCGATTGTTTCGCCCGCAAATGTCCGGCACGAGTCCGCCGGTCAATTGCGCACGCGTCCGTAAGACCAAGACGGCGCACGGTGCGAAGGTTCTTCCCCCGCGGGAGCGACTGCTAGCACTAGACCCACATTCAGGACTCAGGGGGGAATCGCATGCAAGCGAAGTTTCGTTTTGGAGTGCTGCTGGCGGGCTTGGCCACGATGGCCACGGGCTGTCATTTGCCGCACAACGCGCCGGGTGAACACGCGCAGCGTCTCCGGCCGCTGGTAACACCGCATACCAATGTCCTGCCGCCGGCCCAAATGCTGATGCATCCCGGCCCCGGCGTGGATGGCCCCGGCCCGGGGGTCTTTATGACGGGGAGTCCCACCGATGGCGGAGGGGCAGGTTGCAATGGCCAGGGGGCCAGCTCGCAAATCGGGTTTGTGGGGATGGACGGTATGAAAGTGACCTGGGATGTCACCACGCCAGGGGCATTTGATTCCGCCCCGCTGATTTTTCCGGGACGTTACAACTTTGGCCAGGGGGCCATCTATCGGCTCAAGCTGACCGATATTCCGGGCAACGCCGGGGTAGAGTTATACCCCACCTTGGAAGTCGCGCCGACCACTCCCCGGACCGAGGCGTTCCTCGCGCATAACTACATTCCGTTCCAGTTGACCAACGAGGACTTTGCCCAGGTCCTGTCCGGCAACTTTGTGACCAAGGTCATTTACCTGCCCGACGCCGAACACCAGGAATTGGCCCTGGCCGGGGTGGAAACCCTGGTCAGCACGCGGCTGGACCCTGGTCTGGACCCGATCGTGGAAGCCGATCGCAAAGGCTCGATCCTGGCGATTATTCGCGTCGGTAATAAGGACCTCCAGGCCCCGGGCGGGAACGGTGCCGGTATGGTGGTTCCGCTGGGCTATGCCGCGGGTGCGGGAGCTTGCGGACCCAATGGCGATAGTTGCGGACCAAACGGCGGTAGTGGCGGTGGACTGCAGGCCTTTATGGCGGGTGTTACGGCTCCCAGTTATGGCATGCCGATCACCGGCACGCCCATTGGCTTGCCTGGTCCGGCGCACATTCCGCTGGGGCATCCCGCGGGTTTGCAGCAGCATGTCATGCGCAACCACACGCACATGCATATTCCCGGACCGACCGAAAAGCTGAAGATCAATGTCGCCCAGCGTCCCGGTCTAAGCTATCCGGCCCAGCCGCATCATGTGCGGATTATCGAATCCAACCGTGTGCCGCACATTCCGTTTGTGCAGCCCAAGGCTGACAAAACGCACATCCTGCCGGGGGAATGGCCGCCGGTCCGCACACATCATGGCGGCGCCGCCGTATGTGATGACGGCAACTGCGATCCCAGCAGCTACAGCACCAGCGCGGATTGCGAACCGGGTGCCACCGTCCCCGCCGCGCCGACCGCGGCGGATTACGACGCTGAGTAACCGTTGGAGATTTTGATGCGATTCACCAGCCGGATGCGTCTTGGTCGCGCGTCCGGCTGGCTCCCATCAACACGGGGAAAAACGATTATCTATCCTTTTTCTGTCAGCCAGATTCATGGCCGGGAAAAGGGAGTGTAATGCGACCAGCCGATCCGCGACTTGTCTATTTTTTGCGGCAACGACCATGACCGATCCAGCCATGATGATATTGAGCGGTTTATTGCGCTTCTGGCGCGGCTGCTGCTGCGCCGCCTTGCTTTTGCAGCCGGGGTTGTGGCTGCTCGCGCAAGACAACTATCCCCATTTTCAGCATGGCGGAGCCTTGCCACCCGGAGAAATCGGCCAAAAACGGCTGCTGGGGGGGGGACCGCTGCCAGGGTATTTTCAACCAGTGGAATTGATCGCTCCGGGCGGAAGCCAGGTCAGCCTGGCTATCGAGGGGCAATTTACCCAGCCGCTGGCGGCTCCGGTCAAGCTGGGCCTGTTGATTGGCTCGGTTTATCGATACAAAATCACCAACATTCCCAACCAACCGGGGCTGGAGATTTATCCCACCGTGGAATTAATTGACCGGACGTATCCTCCGCGGGGCGAGGAATTTCGCTTTCCGGTTCCCATTGAACTGACAGATGAAGAAATGTCCCTGGCGCTCGGGGGAAAATTTGTCACCCGCGTCATTTATATCGAAAACCCGCAAGCCGCGCTCCCCCAGCATTACCAGGAACAGTCCTTTTTTGAGGTGCGTCCCGGCGATGATCCGTTGGCCGTGGCGGATCGTTTGGGGCGGCCGATTGCCATTTTGCGAATTGGTGGTCGATTGCCGACCAACAGCCAAACCCCGGGCAACGATTTCTTGTTTGGCTCTCCAGCGATGCTCCTTAGCCAAGATGTGGTGCGGCAGCTTTATCCCGACCTGGCTCCGCCGCAGCTACTACCTGCGAAAAATTCCCTAACGCAGTCACTTCCCAAAATGACAACTCGGCCCGCTGCCATCCGCCTCAATAGCCCCGCCGCCGCCGTGGCGACGGATTCGCCGCCAAACAATGCGGGTACTCGTTAGCGACCACTTGATGACAATGACGGTTTAACAGCGGATTCCCTCGGCTCATCCAATAGATTTTGACAGGTACTGACCCATGCGTGTTTGTTCGATACTCCTTGCCTGTCTGACAATCGTGTCCGTGTCGGGTGGTTGCCGTTCCGGGGGGCGTAGGCCTGTCTTTCGTCCCACGACCACCGTCATGCCCAGCACGGCTGCCCTCCACGAGGCACCGCATAAAAATCCCGAGCTGGCGGGGGATCCCTCCGCCGGACAAGCGACAGAGACGTCATGGGAAATTGCCGACCAAGGAAATACGTACGCGGCAACCACCATGCCCGCCGCTCCCCACCTGAATCCGCTCCGCCCGCATCAGCCACGGAGCCAACCGCAGTTTGACGCCGCGGTGCTACCCGCCAGCGCGCAAGAGCCAGCAGCGGAAATTTCCACCCCGCCACCTGCCGCGGTTAATAACCCTAAAACACCCTATTCGCCCGATCCGGACACGATTAACCCGCCCCTCGAGTCGATTCCCTATCATACCGGCGGCACCGCCCAAATGGCCCCCGTGGGGAGTATGCTGGTGGGTAATTTTCCGCCGGGTGGAGCTAACTGCCCCACCTGCGGACCGCAGGGAAATATCTCCCCGAATAGCTGTCCCGCGGATGCAGGAGGAGTAGGCTCTTGCGACGCATTCGCCTCGTCGGCGGCCTGCCCCTTACCCCAAGGGTTATGCCAGGGTCCCTGGAAGCCGGACGGTTTGCGTTGTCCGTGGCCGGCGGATGAATATCTTTGTGACGGGGGAGACCAACTGGCGCTCGCCCGCGTGCAGAATGACTGGACGGTCCAGGGGTTGGATGCGGAGGATACCGTCGTGCATTATGACAGCGAGGATGGGCGGGTCTATGTGGAACCGAGCAACCGCGTCTGTATTTATGCCCCCCGCTTTGCGGCTGTCCGCCGGGTGGATGGGCTGTTTGCCGAAAATCAACTGGTCAAAGCAGGAGGGGTGGATCGGCCCCTGGGACCGGAACTGGTCAACGAGAAATTGTTAGCCAGCACCAAGGTGCAGCCGTTAGCGCCGGTGGAAGATCTGGGGGCGAAGCAAACCAATATCTATGAGGGGCAAAATCACGGTATTCCCCTTATTGGCGAACAAAACCCGCGCTCGTTTCAGGATCGGCTCAAGCCCGCCGCCGCGTTTGACCAGTTGATGGCGGCCCGGTTGGATGATTCACTCAAGCCGTTTCTGGCGACAAAGGCCCTAGACGCCATTGTCTGGACGGCCGACCAGGCAGTGCAGGTGGAAATTGACAATGTCAAAGCGGCGGCCGACTTGGCCACCCAGGCCCCGCAAATTGTGTTTGAGGTGTGTCCCGGCCAACCCCAAATCCGGCTGGTCAAGGCCGCTTCCACCAACTCCGCCCAGCCCGGTGAAATTGTCCAGTTCGTCCTGCGATATGAAAACGTGGGCCAGCAAACCATTGGCAATGTCACGATTATTGACAGTTTGACGACGCGGCTAGAGTATGTGCCGGAAAGTCAGCAAAGCAGCCGTGAGGCGAAGTTTTTAACCCAGGAGAATGCGGGGGAATCGCTGGTCCTGCGGTGGGAGATCGCCGAACCAATCAAACCGGGTGAAGGGGGGGTGATCGTGTTTAAGTGCAAAGTGCGGTAGAGTACAAGATGCAATTAACAATTGATAATTAAAAATTAATAATTGACAAACTCATTTTTACTTCAGCGCCGCTTGCCCCCAGCACCCCTGTACCTGGGCCCCCCTGCCCTCTACCACCCCTCATGGGCGGTTTTTAATCTGAATTGCAAATTTGACACTAGCCCCGTTGTTCAAATACAATAGTTTACTGGGATAGTGTCCAGAGACTTTTCTTGCCGCGGCCACTCCGAACGCGGCCACCATCCCGTAAAAAATCGCCCAACAGCCTAGCTGTTGACAGGCGATGGCTGGCTTTGCCGGGCGTTTTGTGCCTTCCATCGGGCGGATCCGGGGGGATTTGCTGGATTGTAGGGACTGGTGGCGAATTTGCCCTAAACCAACCTCCGGTTTTAGCTGTAGTGAGTGTAGTGCCGGTGCCGGTCAAAAACTTTGTAAGTTTTGACCTGCCATTAATTTCAGACGAGCCGCGATTGGCTATTTGCCAGTTGTCGCGGTCATAACAGAGCGCGGACCAAGTGGAGGAGCGTGGCAATGGCCAAGGGTGAAGCATTTTGGGGAATTGATATTGGGCAAAGCGCGCTCAAGGCGCTCAAATGCCGCGCGGCGGATTCCCCCGATAAAATCGAGGCGGAGGCGTTTGATTTTATTGAATATCCAAAAATTCTCAGTCAACCCGACGCCGATCCGGTGGAGTTGATCAAGGACGCCCTGGAGGAATTTTTAAAGCGCAACCAGGTAAAAGGGACACGGGTGGCGATTTCCGTTCCGGGGGACCGGGGTCTGCCCCGCTTTGTCAAACTGCCTCCCGTCGAATCCAGCAAAATTCCCGATCTGGTCAAGTTTGAGGCCCGCCAGCAAATTCCCTTCCCGCTGGAAGACGTGGTGTGGGATTTTCAGCAAATGCCCGGCGGGACCGAGGAAGACGGCTTTTCCATGGAGACCGAAGTGGGCCTGTTTGCCATGAAACGGGACCAGGTCTTTCGTTCGTTGCGGCCATTTACCAACGCCGGCATCGAAGTCGATATCGTGCAGTTGACGCCGATTTCGCTCTTTAACTATGTGGTCTTTGACCAGATGCAGGATTTGCCCCCGCCGGAAAACTTCAACCCGGAGGATCCCCCCGAATCGCTGATCGTCATGTCGCTGGGGACCGACACCAGCGACTTGGTCGTGACCAACGGTTATCGCGTCTGGCAGCGCAGCATCCCCATTGGCGGCAACCACTTTACCAAGGCGATCACCAAAGATCTGAAAGTGACCTTTTCCAAGGCGGAACACCTCAAACGCAACGCCATGAAGGCGGAAGACCCCCGCGCCATCTTTCAGGCCATGCGGCCCGTCTTTAACGAACTGGTCACCGAAGTCCAACGCTCCCTCAACTTTTTTAACAGCATCAATCGGACCGCCAAACTAGGCAAAATATTGGCCCTGGGCAACACCATGAAGTTGCGCGGCCTCCAAAAGTACCTGGCCCAAAACCTGGGCATGGATGTGGAGACGGTGGAGGATTTTCGCGGCTTGACCGGCAGCGGCGTGGTCAAGTCTCCCGCCTTTCAAGAAAACCTGGCCTCCTTTGGCGTGTCGTATGGGCTGTGTATTCAGGGGCTAAATCGCGGCGTGTTGTCGACCAACCTGCTCCCCGGCGAGATCCTGCAGGCCCGCGAAATCCGGGCCAAAAAACCGTGGGCGGTGGCCGCGGCGGCCTTGCTGCTCGTTGGTTGCGGATTTAGTTATGCCGGGGCGTGGAGGATGTACAAGACCGCGGACTTGGCACCTTATCAACAAGTTTTTGGCCAGGTCAAAGACGTCGCCCAAAAGTCCAAGACCGAACTGGAAGAATTTACCGCCCTCCAAGAGAGCTACAAAACGGTCGATAACCTGGGTCAAAGCATGGCGCAAATCGCCGAACGCCAAATGCTTTGGCCGGTGCTGGTGCATGCCGTACAGCAGTGCCTGCCCCAAGCTGGCAAAACCCCCGAGGAGATCATTGCCCAATCTCCCGAGGTGGGGAAGCGCGATGTGATCTCGATTGGCTCGGTCGATTGTGAAATGGTGCCCGACCTGGCCGTGTGGTTTACCGGAGTCAAAAGCAAGTACGAAAGCCAACATCCCAATTTAAAGAAGACCACCGCGCCCGCCGCCGATGCGGCTCAGGCTGAAGCGGTTCCCCCGGCGGATGCCAGCGCCGCGGCTCCCCCCGCCGATCCCAACGCTCCCCCTCCCGCCGATGCCAGCGCCGAAGCCCCCGCCTACGGGCCGAAGGGCAAAGGCTATGTCATCGAACTGCGCGGGCACCACTATCACAATAACGACTCCTCGGCGGATAGCGGCGTGCAGTATTTGCAAAAAACGTTTATCCGCAACCTGGAAAACAAGAAAATCAAAATCAAAAATCTAGATGGCAAGGAAGAAACCGTCACCCTCAAGGAACTGGGAGTCGATTTTCCGGTCATTTACGACCAGACCTCGATTGAAAGCGTGATGATTCCAAATCCCTACGCGGCCAGTGTCAACGCCACCTCCGCGGTTGTGCCCAAGCCCCCCGGCGCGGCTCCCATGACTCCCGGCAATGCGGCGCAACCAATGCCCCCGATGGCAACCGCGGCGGAAATTATCCCCGAGATTCCCGCTAAGAAGTTTTCCTTTGTGCTGCAATTTGCCTGGACGCCCCAGACCGAGACACAGCGGGCGGCGGAACGCGTCCGCGTGGAAAAGGAAAGAATAGCCAAGGAAGAGCAGGAAAAAGCGGCCGCCGCTAACAACGCCAGCACTGAGGAAACCAACTAGGGGTGGGTTTTTGACCCCTCTGTTTTGCCAGTTGCTGCCCTTGGTCTTTACCCCGCTACTATAGGATTCAACCAGCATTTTGTGGAAAGAATGTCATGACAAAAATTGAGCAGATCAAAGATTTTTTGGATAAGTATTTGTTTTGGATCCTCAGCGGCATTGTGGTGCTGGCGGGGTTGTTTTCTTGGTATTGGGGGGGAGGCCACCTCAATCAAAAATACGCCCAGGCCGTGGAAGAAATCAAAAAGAATAAACAAGAGGTGACGCAAATCACTAGCCAGGGGATCGACGGCAAGCATCCCAATGATGATATGGCCAGCAAGCTGACCAACTTGATCAAACAGAACCGCGAACAAACCCTCAAAGCCTGGAAACAACTGTATGATCGCCAATATCGCGATATTTTTGTTTGGCCCGCCAAACTGAGCGAGGAATTTCACGCATTTATTAAGGACAATTCCCCCGCGGATGAAATCGAATTTAACCTTCGGGTCGAATATCAAAACTTTATCCCCAATGAGTTTAAGCGGATCGTGGAGGATGTCTTTCGCGCCCAGTGGCCCCAGGAGGACGAAACATCCGGAGGCAGCCCCTTGATTCGTCGCGGACCGGGAGCCGGCCGCGAGGGAGGCGTCCTCCGCTCTCCATCCGCCCAGGCCGCCTCGGCCCTCCCCACCGTTCCCGACAAACTCATCTGGGTCGGCCTGGAGGAAATTAGCCAACGCTATAAATGGAGCGAAGTCCCCACCTCCACCCAAGTTCGCCTGGCCCAAGAGGACATGTGGGTGTATCAGCTATTTGGCCAGATCATCAGTCAGGTCAACACTAACGAACAAGGGGTACCGTACGAGCCGTACCTGCGTCCGTTACGGGCTATATTGGAACTTTCGATTGAATGGTACGCGGCGGAGGAAATGCCGAACGGCACGGGCGAAAAGCGGTTTTTGCAGGCGGAAGCGGCGGCCCCCAGCGGAGCCGAAGCCGCCCCCGCGGAAGGTGTGACCGATCCCAACGCCCCGCTGACCCGTCCCGCGCGGGAAAATGCGGTGGCCGCCAGTAGCAGTCGGGGAGCGCGGCGGGGATTTCCCTCGCGCGATGCGGTTGCTCCCTCGAGTGATGCCCCGGAAGCCGCTGCGCCAGCCACGGGGGGCGCGGCCATTGATACGGAGTTGCTGAATTGGCGGTATGTGGACAATGACAGCCGTCCGCTGATGGCCGCGGACTTGACATCACCGGAAAAATCCAAAGGGTTGTATCGCTTGATGCCATTCACGTTGCGAGTGCAAACAGTTCCCGCGGGATTTGTCAAACTGTTGCAAGCTTGCAAGGATGCGCCGCTACCGGTGGAAATCCGCCAAATTCGAATCAACCACCAACTTAAGGATGAATTTTTTGCCGGAGCCACTGGAGTGAGTGGCTTTAGCTCTGGTGGGGGGACCGAAGAAATACCGGCAATGCAGCCGGGTGAAATTATTGTGGAATTGCGAGGGGTGTTGTACTTGTTTCAACCCTTTGACGAAAAGCTGGTCCCCGCCGTCGGTGCCGGGGATGCTCCGGCGAATGACGCCGCCACTGAAACCCCCATGAATGAAACCACTCCCGCGGATAATGCCCCCGCGCCCGAGAATCCGGATAACCCGCCGATGACCGATCCCGCGGCACCGGCAGACGCTGTACCGCCGGCTGACGCTGCACCACCGGCTGATGCCGCGGCACCCATGGATAACGCGGTACCACCGGCTGACGCGGCGGCACCCAGGGATAATGCCACACCTCCTGATCCAGCGCCGGCTCCACCCCTGGATGCGGTCCCGCCAGCGGACGCTCCGGCTGAGTCGGGCATGTAATTGAGATAGGCATCAAGGGGGGATAGTCATTAATCGTGGGAATAAAGCCAGATGGCGGTAACGGGGCCTATTTACGAAAGAACCGGTTTTGTAGGGCGGGGTGCGGTTGGATTTGGCTGGACGGAAAAAATATGATTGCGTGACACACCGCAAAATTTTAGGATAAAGTTTATCTACCGGGAGATGATGCCTTTATCGTCCGGTGGAGTGTAAGGCTTGATGAATCAGCGAAATCGCGGAACAGTGGGGGGCGGGTGAATCGGGCGGATGTTGGTTTTCTTTGTGCATAGTTACGGAAATCTTTCTTGAGGAACAGTGAATCCCATGGCCAAAAAAGCAAAATCCGCGGGTATCATGGATTTGGTCAAGCAACACGTCGAAAAAGGTGTTTTTGCCCTGGTCGTGGTGGCGTTGCTGCTGTTTATTTGGTCCTCGTTTCGCAAGGGATTAGAGCCCGAATTGGCCGTGGCCGAAATTGATAAACTTTCCAAGGAAGCGGACGAGTACATTACCGTTACCAAGACGCTCCCTCCCAGCTTGACCGTCAAGGTGGAGCAATATCCCGACCAGGCGCAAAAAGTTTTTGCGGACGGGGGGTTGCGGGATGTCCTTGAGCCTACGGCCTGGAATCCGCTCGTTGTTACTGAAATCCAGAAACGCAGCCAGCCCATGTTGTTCCCTATTGAGGAACTCTACGCGCATACAGTGATCATGAATGTTTCGTTGAATGATCAAAAAGCCCTGGAAGAAGCGGAAATTGCCAAATTGGAAAAAGACAAACAAGAGGCCGCTCGCAAGGCAAAGGAAGAAGAACGCCGCCAACGCGAGGAAGCCCGTCGGGCCGCTGCCGCCGCCAGGACTGGTGGCGGTATCCAGGCGGGTGGTGGTCCCCGAAATCCTGGGGCGTTGTTTCCACCCGGTACCGGTGGGGCCAAAGGGAGCGAAAAGAGCGGCGATAAGGGTGTTGGTGGCATCATCCCTGGCGCTGTCGAGGAAGAATCCGTCGATCATCCCTCCATGGTTCGGGGGGTCACGGGCGTGCGCTCGGTCTCGCAACATGCCGCGGTCGTGACGGGACTTATGCCCTATAAAAAACTCTATTCAGAATACCGCCGTAACCTCACCGAAAACAAAGAGGTCCTGGCGGACCGCCAACCCATCTTGGATGAACCCTTGATTGTCAGTTATGCCGTGGAACGGGCCGAAGTGGTCAATCCCGCCGAACCGCTGGATAAACTCGCCTGGCAGGACATCACCAAAACTAGCGAGCAATGGTTCCTCGACAATCGCTTTCACCTGGAAAAACAAGAAGAGGTGGTGCCACAGCCCTTTATCGCCGACCGGACCGCCATTGTGGGCAAGGCACGTCCCATGGCCGCGCCGGTCGCGGGGGCTCTGCCCGCACCCCCCGCTTCCCAAAGTTTGACGTACTTTCTGCCCAAATTGACTGATCGGCTGTGGCGGCGCGACGCCACCCATCCCCGCGTGCCGCTGGTGACGGATTTACCCCCTGATGAGCAGGCCCTGGAACAAGCGGGAGACGTGTTTGCCGGTGAAGAATCGCAAAACATTATCGTCAATGAATCCACCGAGGAACCCGTGGATGCGGCCCTGGTCGATGATCCCTCGGTGGAAATCCCCGAATACAAACTCTTTCGATTTATGGATGTCACTATCGAGCCGGGCAAGGCGTATCGCTATCGCGTGACGCTGACGTTTTATAACCCCAACTACGGCGTCGATCCAAAATATCTAAAGGAAGCCGACAAAAACAAATTCCCCGAAATCAAGGGTTCGCCCAGCGAACCCAGCAACTTAGTGACGGCCAAACCCGCCAGCCGAATCTATGCCGAGGAAGTTCGCGTCTCAAACCGCCCCACGGAACGTTCCAACGCCAAAATCTGGCATTGGGCCATCGATCCTTCCCGCGGCATGGCGCTCATGAAGGACTACTCCGGGGTGGAGGTTGGCGATTTATTGGAAAATGTTGCCACCTTTAAGAACAATATTGTGAATTATCTGGTCGGCGGCACCCAAGAAATCACCAACTTTCTTTTTCACACCGGGGATGGGTTTTTGGTCGATATTCGCGGCGGCGATAAGCACCCGACGCTGGGCACAACCTCTTCGGGGGAAGTGATTTATCAGGAAAATGGGCAGTTACGGACCAGCCATGCCCTGCGTGACAAAGTCCGCGCCGAGCAATGGAAAAAACTGCATATCATTGATGAAAGCCAGCAAGGCTCTCCCTATGGCAGTGGCGTGCCTGGATTTAGCGTCCCCGGTCTGGGCCGTCCGGGCGAAATCATGCGGCCTGGATCGCGATAAACCCAACTCCAGGCCTGGATGCCGCCAGCTAGAAAACGCCTTGCGGAAAATGACTTTGATTATCCGCAAGGGTTCATCAACCAAAGCCCCCCGAACCAGCAAGAACCAGTTTTTGTCGCTGTTGAGGGGGCGATGAGTCGCTTTTTCCGCGGTACTTCCGCCCCTAGGAGGACAACCGTCGGTTTGCTAGAATAAGGCGTATCACGCCCCAGGTTATCCCTAGGGTTAAGCGGACCCGAATTGCACGGTTGTTATTGTGGCTCAGGAAGAGGAGCGTTGGCGACGCCCTTTTTTCTGCTAGTCACGGGTTTTGGTCGTTACCTGTCATGTCAACGCCTGACGGGTCATGTGGAACATCTCGGCAATGGATTATTTTGTATAAACAAAGTTACCAACCGGGGCGTTAAAGTGAATTACCCGGGCGTGAATTAGTAAAACAGACAGGGGATTTACGAAATTCCTTGGGTATTTTAAAAGTGTAATCAGGTGTATGATATAGGCAATTTTAGGGGTAGTTATGTTTTATGGGTATGTATGTTTATTGGGTATATAAGTAAGTAATTCCGTATTACTTGATACGTGTTTTACGGTTATTTGGTAAGTGTTTTTTTATGAGAGCTCGTAGCTCAGTCGGTAGAGCAACGGACTTTTAATCCGTGGGTCGTGGGTTCAAGTCCCGCCGGGCTCAGTCGGTCGTGAACGTTGACAAGCGTTCATACGTTTGGGATTAAGAGAGAGGTACTCGGTGTGGCTGTTCTCAGGTACGGCCGCTCCCCGCGTCCCCCACTCGAAGCCCCGGCCGGAATTCCTAACCGGCCGGGCATATTTCACGACCCTTGGTCCGGCATGCGCCGGGCCAAGGGTTTTTGTTTGGTCAGACGTTTATGGTCGTGAAATCGCCTGAAAAGTGATTGACAGGCGTTCACACGTTTGGGATTAAGAGAGTGGATGAAGGCTGTGCTGTTCTCATGTGTGGCATTGCCCGCCTCCCCCCTCGAAGCCCCGGCCGGAATTCCTAACCGGCCGGGCATATTTCACGACCCCGGATTGGCCCTGCGCCACTCCGGGGTTTTTTATTTAAGGGTTAGTTTATGAATGAAAAGCCCAACAGAACGCCCACGAGCGAGGTCCGCGCTGTACTGCACTTTGGGATTCGCAACGGCTCCCCTGGCTCGGTGCATGTGTTACTGCCGGCAATTCCCCAAGTTAGCTCGATCTTCAATGTGGAAGATAATGGCCATAATTCACGTTGGATTGTTAAATCCGTGGAATATGAACTATTTCAGTTATCGGTGGGCGTCGTCAATAACAAACGCACCGCTTCTGCACGGTTGAGCATTGATTTGATCCCCCTGAAAAGGCGCAGGCGGGTTACGAGTAAAGATTTGCCCTGACCCCCTAAGCTTTGTTTTCCTTTTCCAACGAGTAATCACAGCTAATTTCAGCCCGAATAGAAAATTCGGGGTCGATCCTCTCTAGCCGTTTGTCGATCCCCCATATTTTAAGAGCCTTGAATAACTCATGGACATCTTGAAATGTGCCTTGAAAGTCGATGCGGATTGCTTGTGGCAAAACCGCGGCCATGATGACTTTGCCGCCCTTGCTACTCATCGACTTTGCTTTTGTTTTGCGCTTGGCCATGATCGTAGAGCTACGGACTAACACACC
>JANRLT010000006.1 GCA_033762255.1 Pirellulales bacterium
CCTATATCAAGGCCCTGGCCACGGGCCTGGCAGCCAGCGAAGTGCAAGCGACCAAGCTGACGGATTCCGTGGGGAAATAACACGACAATAACCATGCAGACACACGTATACCCCACGCCCACGGAGGCCAACAACGCGGCGTCACAACAGCTTTCTGCTTGGCTAACCGATGCCGCCACCCGCACGGTCATGCTGGCCGCCGGGAACACGCCGCTAGAGCTGTATCGACTTATCGCCCAGCGGCAATTATCGTTAAGCCACCTGACACTTTTTGCCCTGGACGAATATGTGGGCGTACCGCTGGACGAGCCGCGCAACTGCGCGAATCTGCTGCGCCGGACCGCCGTCCAGCCGTGGGGCGTGCCAGAAAGCCAGTATCATTATGTTAGCTCTGATCCCGCCGAGGCCGCCTCCAGCGTGAAAGCGCACGAGGAACGGATAGCGGCGGCGGGAGGGTTGGACGTGCTGATCCTGGGCCTGGGTCAAAATGCGCATCTAGGCTTTAATGAGCCGGGGAGCGCCGAGGATGGCCCAGGCAGGCTGTTGGACCTGGATGCTATTTCGATTGAGGCGAATCGGCAGTGGTATGGGGGAGATTACGCGCCGGCGCAGGGAGCGACGGTAGGGATGAAAGCGATACTCGCAGCGCGCAAGATTTTAATTATGGCGTATGGCCCACACAAGCGCGCAGCGGTGCGGGGGATGCTGCAGGGACCGCGCGGACCAGCGTGTCCGGCGTCGCTCTTGCGGGGGCATCCAGCGGTGCATGTTTATCTGGATGAAGCGGCGGTGAATCAGACCTCGGTGAATCATACCGCGGAGGGGGAAGCATGAACCCTGGCGACGATTTATTGCGAAAATTCATCTTGGCACAAGGGAACCAGACGTGGACGGAGACGCCGCCTAGCGCCGGGGGAATTTCCAGTAGTCATCAGCCCGGTACAATACCACCTTGCGGGCCGGCGGATCATCAGGGAGAAGCGGCCCAGTTACAGTTGCTGATCGGGATTGATGTGGGAGGGACCAAGATCGCGGCCGGACTGCTGGAGTATCCCACGGGGCGGATTTTGGGGCGCAAACTCACGCCGACGTTGTATCAACGCGGCGGGCGGGCGATTCTGGATGATTGCCTGCGCCTGGCGCGGGAACTTGCGGGCGAGGGAGAGGCCACCGGGATGCCGGTGGCGGGGATCGGCCTGGGCGTGTGCGAGCTGGTCGATAAGGGGGGAAATTTGGCCAGCGCGAATTGTATACCCTGGCTGGAACTGCCGGTGCGCGAGGAACTGGCGGCGATTGGCCCCGTGGTGATCGAGGCGGACGTCCGCGCGGCAGCCAAAGCCGAAGCGCTCTGGGGAGCGGGACGCGGGTATGACAATTTTTTATACGTGACGGTTGGGACGGGGATTAGTTGCTGTTTAATGATTGACGGCCGACCCTACCTGGGGGCGCGGGGGATCACGGGTTCGATGGGCAGCAGCGCGCTGCGGATTCCTTGCCAGCAATGTGGAGCCATGCAGACGCGCACGCTCGAGGAAATAGCCGCCGGACCCGCGCTGGCGGCGCGGTTTGCCGCTCATGGGGGGATCGCGGCGTCCGGGCAAGAGGTTTTTGCCGCGGCGGCGGCGGGAGACGCCGAGGCGAAACGAATCTTGCGGACCGCCAGTGAAGCGCTGGAATCACAGATTGGGCTGGTGGTAAATGTGGTTGATCCGGCGGCGGTGATCGTCGGCGGGGGGCTGGGGATGAGCGAGGGTCCCTACTGGGAGGGCTTTGTCGCGGCGACGCGGCGGAATTTGTGGGCGGCCGCGCATGCGAATTTACCGATCTTGCGGGCGGCGACGGGAACGGACGCGGGCTGGCTGGGGGCCGCGGCGTGCGCGGCGCGGCAGTGAGCGATAGCAAGTGATTTGTTACCACTGCCGCACAATCCCATACGCGTCCAATCGGGCGTCGCAACTGATCAGGGGAACTTGCTCGGCCAGGGATTAGGCAACTAACATCCGATCAAACGGGTCGCGGTGGTGATACGGCAGGTGGAGTAGCGCGGCGGTGTGGGCAATGGCGATAGGAAGAATGGAGAATTTGTTGTCTTCTATACCCCGGGTTATGAACTCTTCAAAAGGGACTTGAATAGGATACTTTTCCCAGACCAGCTTTTATTGCAATTTCCCAGTATGAGGCTGGACTAATGAAAATTTGATTCAAAGGATTACAGATCAAAGACATTGCCAGTTGACTCAGCTGCCGATCATTGGTAATGAACCATAAGAAGGCATGGGTGTCGAGTAAATATTTCATGGCATGTAGTCTTTAAAATCCTGCAAATGTTCATCATCCTCTATTAACAAGGTTATGAGGCCTTGGCAATTTCCAGGTTGCGGAGGTTCGAGTTGGGGCTCATTTTGGCCGATCAACTTAGCAATGGTCCGCTGATCGCGCATAATCACAACTTCGTCCCCCGGACCAAGGGAGTCAATCAACTCCGGCAGGCGTTGTTGGGCTTCGTCGATATTGATGGTGATGGACATGGGTTAATCTCCTGACTTTGCTATCATTAATTATAGTGCATTAAATTGATTTTGAAGAGATAGGAATAATTGAGTTGCCCCCACCCCTGATTCTTTGCCTGGAATCCACCTGCGATGAAACCGCCGCCGCGGTTATTGATGGCGATTTGCGCGTGCTCAGTTCCGTTGTGGCCTCGCAAGAGCAACTGCACGCGCGGTATGGCGGCGTCGTGCCGGAAATCGCCTCGCGGGCGCATGTGGAGCGGATCTTGCCCGTGATTGACGAGGCCGTCACCCGCGCAGGGGTCGCCCTTGCCGACTTGGATGCCATTGCCGTGGCCAATCGGCCGGGTTTGGCGGGTTCTCTCTTGGTTGGGTTGATGGCGGCCAAGGCCCTCTGCCTCGCGCTGGACAAGCCTTTGATCGCCGTCAATCATTTAGCGGGGCATATCTATGCCGGGCGAGTCGCCGCCGGTCGGGACATTTTTCCCTGCCTGGGCTTGGTGGTCAGTGGCGGCCATACCAGCCTGTACCGGTGTGATACGGCCCTCGAACAGCGATTTCTGGGTGGAACCATTGATGACGCGGCGGGGGAGTCATTTGATAAGGTCGCCAGCCTCTTGGGCCTGCCCTATCCTGGGGGGCCGCAACTCGAACGAGTCGCGCGCGGGGGGAATCCGCGGCAATACGCTTTTCCCCGGTCGTTCATCAGAGAACCAGAGCGGCGGCAGTTTAGTTTTAGCGGGTTGAAAACAGCGGTGCGGTACGCGCTAGCGCCGCAAGGGACGGAACTACCCCCACCGCCGTTTCCCGCGCGGCTTACCGCGGACATCGCGGCCAGCTTTCAACAGGCGGTCATTGATTGTTTGGTCATTAAAGCTATTCAAACCGCGCGGCAAGAGCGCCTGTCAACGATCTGCTTGGCGGGGGGAGTGGCTGCCAATCAGGAACTGCAGCGGCAACTGCGCGCCGCTTGCAATGATGAAAAACTGGAGCTCATCGTCCCCCCGCGCGAACTCTGCACCGATAACGCCGTCTTGGGGGCGATCGCCATAGAACGCTATCGTGGGGGTTTATTTGAAAAGCTCGATTTAGAAATTTTTCCCGGGCTAGAACGCTAGCGTATGGCAATGAGATAAGCTTTTTTAGCACGGAGTTGCGAAGGAAATACCGAGCGGCACAGAGTCGAGAATTAGGAACGCGGATGAGGCTGATTTAATAGGTTATCACTGATCAGAGTATTGCAATCTGTGTATGACACACTTATCTATATTCTTAACCCTTGAAGTTTTTCGCACTATGCGCAGATTTTCCTTTAGCCAATTTGTTTGCGGGCCAAAGGCATTTGATCCTTTGCGGGCCAAAGGCCCGACCTATCCCAGCCTAGGGCAAGCGCAGCGTCGCCCTAGGTAAATGGGAAATGAAAAATGGAAGGGCCAACGGCCCGATTCAACAAAGCTCTCCAATATTGAATCATCCGTAAATTCCCTGAGTTGCCAGCCAAAGTCCGCACGACTGCATCCGCGTTCAAAATTCTTTTCCGTGCTCCTCCGGTATATCTCCGTCACTCCGTGATTCGCATGCATCTGCTAGCACCCACGGGTCGGCATAATCGCCCGAATCGGCATTTTTTCTCTAGTGGGCAAAGTCCGCGGCCGATCAAAGAGGTATGCCAATAACCCGGCATTCGTTCCCAGCGGCATTCGCCGTCGATTTTGTAGCAAGGACATTCGCCATGTGGTTACGCTTTGCGTTGGTACTCGCCATAATCTTGCCGTTTGCCGGCTGCCGGGTGTGTGATAGTCCCTACGATTACACCGGCCCCGTGGTTCCTTGCGGCGATGCCTGCGGCGGCTGCCACGATGGCAATTGCGGCGGCGGTGGTTGTGCCACCTGCCAGCATGGCGGCGATTATCATGATGGCGGCATGCATGGGAGCAACGTGGTCGAAGGGGAAATCATCTACGAGCAGGGGACCACCGTTCCCGGCGAACTGCGCGAAGTCCCGCAAAATCCGCAACCGCTGACCCCGCCTAGCCGGCCCACACCCGCGCCGGTTGGACCCATGGCCCGGCGTTCCAGCATGGACACGGCGATTTATGAGACTCCCGCGCCGGGGATGGCAAAGTCTCGGCCAACGACCCGTCCGGCGGGCTATCGCGGGTCGGGCGGGCAAGCGAGCAACGGGATGCCAATGTTGCAGCAAATGGGCCGTTCGCTGCCAGGAAGCGGTAATAAGCAAAGTGCCAAGAGTGGCTGGGAATGGTAAACGCGCGGAGGGAGAAAAGGTGCCAAACTGCATTCCTCTAATCCGGAACTAAAATTCGGATCTAATCTGTCTCAATCTGAAATCCGCGTTAGTATTACCCGATTCTGCATGTGTTGAACCGCTATTAATGGCCCGGCCCGGTAAAGGTAAAGTCCGGTAGATTGCCTGAGTCATCCAGCGGCAACTCGCGCGGCTCGGTCAAAATCTCCAGATCATTACGGGTTTGGGCCTCGTCCCAATAGGCGGCCGAACATTCCACCTCGTCTAAGTGGAGCGTGTTCTTGATCCATAACAGCCGCGCGTTAGGCGGTTCGGTCAGGCCGATCGTCGGCAGGCAAATCTCCAGCAATTCGCGGTCAGTTTCAAAATGGAGCGGATCCATGACGCAACTGGTGTGGCCGCTGGTCAGGGCGTTGATCCAGGTGATTTTTTTGTCCATTTGACGAATCGCGCGGCTTTTGCAAAATTCGGCAATGCCGATGCCGCTGGCATTGCCGTGTGATTCCGGCGTCAGCGACCGCACGATAATCCTCCGCACTTTGGGCCATTCATGTTCGACCGCAGCGTGGTCGTTGTACTTGCGACCGATGATATTGGTGTCCATGCCGGTGCCACTGATGTTTTTGCCAATCTCATCGACAATCAAGACATCCGCCGTCTTAAATGGCAGTCGCGGCAGATGCGCGGTGGCTAGCTTGAGGTGGGTAATTTCGCTTTGCTCAAAATCTTGCGGGTGGACCGCACGGATAAAGGCGGTTTCGTCATAGCCGTTTTCGATAATGGCCAGTCCGGCGGCGATGCGGCATTTTTGCAGGACCTCTCCCGAGACGCTCCGCACAATCCGGGCAAAATCATAATCATGAATCGCCCGGTGATAGATTTTTGCCCCGTTATGCTTCCCCAGGCCGATGAGCAACATCTTCATCAGACCGCTTTGGATATCGCCGGTCATCTCGGTATGGGGCTTGACGCGGCCGCAGACAATCGTGTGATCCGCGTTGTAGGCATACTGGTCAAAATGTACGTCGAATCCCTCCGCGGCCTGGCTGACGATTACGGTATCCATGCTAGCGCGAAATTCACACCCCATGCTCTCGGGGGTGATGCCATAATCGGCCAAGATGCCCAATTGTCCCGCCGCGTTACCGCCGCCGTGGCTCCCCATGGCGGGCACAATAAACGGGATAGCCCCCAACCGTTTGACATAGTCCACGATACCGCGCACGATGGTGGCGATATTGGCGATCCCCCGGCTGCCAGCGGTAATGGCGACGGTTTGCCCCGGCCGCACCGTGGCCGAGAGGGACAGTTGGTCAAATTCGGCGGCGATGGTGGCCGGGATATCGGCCACGCGGGGTCGGTCAAACGTTTGCCGCACCCGAAAAATTCGCGGCAGTTCCAGGGCGACATTCTCGCTCATGTGTTGCGGTGTAAAAAGAGTATCACGCTAGCACGATCCGCGGGAAGGCGGGTCCTGGGACTATCAGGGTCGATTACCTCTCACCCACAGACACGGCTGGCTTGCTAGCAATATTGGTCAACGGACATCAACTAGCATACTCGGAATTGCTCGCTTCGTCGAGGAACCGCAGGCCGTGTCGACTTGTTGCGCCAGCCGGGCGGGGCGCACCGCTCTAGGTGGAAAAAAGGGGAAGGAGTACAATCGTTTCGCTATTTATTGAGGAAATTATTACCCAATGCCTGCTTGCGCACGGCGCAAAGGATGTCGCATGGCACTCGGTCAACGGACGGCGGGAAGTTTTAAAAAGCGGTTGAGCCAGGGTTTGCATCCGGGCGACGAAACCGAATCATTGGCCGACCTGGCCCCGCGCCGCCGTCGCAGCTGGACGCGGTATTGGCTGTATGCGTTGGCGAGTGGTTTGGCGTTACTGGCAATTGCCCCGCGGGTCATCGGCTACACGACGTTGAGAAATTGGCCCCTTCAACAAGGATTAAGCCAACTCAATGGCAGCATCACCAGCCGCGGCGCGACCTTGGGTTGGCTGATCCCGATCCATTATGAGGGAATTGAACTGCGCGACAACGCGGGGCAACTGGTGCTCGAATTGGAAAGCGTAGAGAGTTCCGCCTCGTTATGGCAGTTAGCGCTGAATCCCGTCGATTTGGGTACGTTCCGCATTCGCCAGCCACGCGTGAACCTGATTGTCCGCAATGACGGTTCCAATCTCGAAGACCTGCTCGCGCACATTTTAGCCTCCCGGCAGCCGGCCGCTCCCCGACAGGTACGCATCGAGGTTACCAACGGCACAGTGCAACTGCATGACGTTGCCGCGCAGCGCCAATGGCAAATTCGCAACCTGCAATTGGCTCTGACGCAGCGGCCGGATGCCTGGTTGCCGACGGACTGGACCACTTCGGGTGAGATACCGCTGGCGGACCGGGTGGCAAAATTTGTGGTGGGAACACCCTCCAGTTCCCCCGCCCCAGGCGTGCCCGCGTTAGTCAACGCCGCAGATCAAGCGGCGCTCTCCACCACCGCGCAAACCATACAAATTCGCACCCAACAGTTCCCCTTGGAAATCCTGCGCGCCGCCGTGGCCCGCACGCTGGGGGAGGTGGAATTCGCTGGATTATTCTCCACCGAACTCGAATTGCAAAATCGCTTTACCGACCAGCGCTTGGAACAAGACGTGCGAGGACGGATTCTTTTGGAAAATGTGTACTTGGCCGGTGGCCGCCTGGCGGGGGATCAATTGCGCTTAAACCGCGTGGAATTACCCGTTGATCTGACCAGCACGCCCGAGGCGGTCGATTTTCGCGCGGCAAACCTGATTTGCGACTTTGGCCAGATCCAGGCGGTGGGCAAGCTTCCTCTGGCGGCTCTTACCACCGGCGATCTGCGTGAATTAAGCCACGCGCCGCTGCAACTGTCCGGCCAGGCGCAATTGGCCCCCCTGGCGGCGCAATTACCGCGGCTGCTCCAGCTAAATCCCCAGACCCAACTCACGGCGGGGGAATTGAGCTGGAGTTGGAACTGCGCCATGGGACCTCGGGGAAAAGAATGGGGAGCCGAGGCTACCTTGGCGAATTTGACGGCAAGCTACCAGGGTAGTCCCGTCGCGCTCCGCGAGCCGGTGCAAATTGTGTTAGCCGCACATGCCGAACCCGCCGGGGTGATTGTGGACAAACTAATGGCCACGGCCAAATTTTTGAAGCTTAACGCTGGCGGAAACGCCACGGATCTACAGGCGACGATCGAATGCGATCTGGATCAATTGGCCGCCGAGTTCGGACAATTTATCAATTTGAAGCCTTACGCGCCGGCGGGAGCTCTCACCGGCGATTTGGCGTACAAATTGCAGCCCGATGGCAGTCTGGCGGGATCGCTCAATGCCGACTTGACGAACTTTCAGCTCACGTTGCCCGGCCAGGCAACTTTCCGCGAGCCGCAACTGGCATTGCGGGGACGTCTTGCCGGCACGCACGAAGCCAATGTGCCACGGTTACTCCAAACGGCGGAGTTGCAATTGGCCGCCCCCGCCCCGCCTAACGCCGCTGTGGCCGATCAATTCTTTGCCCGCATCACCCAACCGCTGGATTTGCGGCAATTGGGCGTGGGGGCTAGTTCCTTGCCATCCGGGTCGGTCGATTATGCCGCGTTGGCCTGGCCATTGGAATTTGTGCTGCAGGGGGAATTAGCGGCTTGGCAGGCGCGCTTGGGCACGATGTTCCCCTTGGAGGGCGTGCAAGTGGCGGGAACAGCGGATTTGCGCGGGACGGGATTATTTCAGGCCAGCGCGATCAAGCTGGATCAATTTCAAGGACGCATTCAGAACGCCGATTTGCGGCTACCAGGCGCGCGAATCACCGAAGACCAGCTTGATTTAACCACGCAAGGAGAGATCAATTTGGCCGCGCGACAACTGCGCCTAGGCCAGACAAACTTTTTATGCGCGACCGCAAATTTACAGGCTACCGAGGTGCAACTGGCCTGGCCGCAAAAGGGGGCTATCACCGGCGGCGGCAAATTGGTTTATGGAGCGGATCTGAGTCGGTTGCAACTGTGGATCATGGACCGGCAAATGCCGCCGGCCATCCGCTGGTCCGGCAGTCTGCGGGGAGAGGCATTATTGAATACTAGTGGCCAGGATGTGGCGCTGGATTGCCGCAACTTCATCGAGAAATTTACGCTGTATGACAGCGCGGCCGCCAATCGGCTGGCGGTTAATGGCCGGCCGGGAGCGACTCAACCGGTCGTGGGGAATGCCGGGCGCGATGTGACATTATTAGAGCCCCTGTGGAGCGAACCGCGCTTGAATGTCAACATCCGTGGCGGTTGGAACGCGCCTCGGCGTCAATTTGAACTGGAATTGGCGGAACTCCAATCGCAAGCTTTGGCCCTGCAAGCGACCGGTCGGGTGAACGGAGCCAATGCGGATGAACCAATTGTGGAACTGGGGGGAAAAGTCAATTATGACTGGCAAACCCTGGCCCCGGTGTTGCGAACTTATCTGGGCGAATCAGTGCAAGTGACAGGGCGGGAAACGCGTGAGTTTACCGTCAAAGGTCCATTACGACTTGCCGCAAACCCGACGGATTTGGCCGCGCGGGGAGCGATTTCTTCCACTCCCGTCATCGCCGATCCGGCGGCCGGAGCAACGGCAACAACCCCTGAACCGCTCGCGCTCTTGCAGCCGCTGACGGCCAGTGCCAGCGTGGGCTGGCAATCGTTGGCGGCGTATGGCTTTGAATTAAATCAAGGAGCCATCGACCTGGCATTAAGCGATGGCCTGGTCACGATGAAGCCGCTAGAGGTGCAGGCGGGCGCGGGTCAGTTGCGCATCGCCCCGCAAGTGCGGCTGACCCCGGGAATGCCGGAGTTGCTGCTGCCGCGCGGGACCGCGCTCGAGAACATCCATATCACGCCCCCGATGGCGCAAAGTTGGCTCAAATTTGTGACACCCGTGCTGGCGGATGCCACGCGGATTGACGGCAAGTTTTCGCTGGATTTGGCGGGGGGCAAGGTTCCCCTCGCCAAACCTCTGGCGGCGGATATTAGCGGGAGAATCCGGGTGCAGGAATTCGCCGTGACTCCCGGAGAACCGGCCCAGGCATTGGTATTATTGGGTGCGCAAATTACGGCACTGATCGAAAAGAAAATTCCGCCGACGCAGGTGGATCGCCAAGTGGTATTATTAAAAATGCCGGAACAAAACGTCGACTTTCGGGTGGTGGACGGGCGGGTCTACCACCAGGGGATGACGATGCAGGTGGGCAAGGTGGTGCTGCAAACCCAAGGTTGGGTAAACCTCGAGGATGAGAGCCTGGGTCTGTTGGTGGAAGTGCCGTTTCAACCCGACTGGGTGCAAAAGTTGCCGATACTGGCGAAGATCCCCGAACAAAAGTTTCAGATACCGATGGAGGGGACGCTGCGGCAGCCAAAAGTAAGCAGCGAGGCGATCAAGCAGATAACCAGCCTGTTATTACAAAACGCGGCGCAGAACGCGATAGAAAACCAACTCAATCGCGGCCTGGACCGGTTGTTGCGGCCGCGATAGACGTAAGAATAACTGAATGCAAGTAGTTGCTAAAATTATTAAATGGGGTTATTGGCAATACTTAACTTTAGAAAATTTACCATCCAATTTGACAGAATGTCCTTTTTTCCCGGCGGTTATGGCGGGTAAGCCCTGTATACGCGGGATGCGTGTCACGATGGGGACAGTTTTGGGGCTTTTGTCCAGTGGTTATTCAAGCGAGCGCATTTTACAGGGTTATCCGTTTTTGGAGGCTGAGGATATAGATGGGGTGTTTGGGAATGCATAGTTCTATACACAAACCAAGAAAGACCATCCGCTATACACTATCAGCTAGTTACTATGTTCCTCACTTTCCCAGCAAATCAACTTCCGAGTCATCCGGTTTGGCCCGCTGACGTTGATTGCGCAGCTCGGCCATCATCGTCCGCAAGGCACGTCCATATTCCCGCACTGCCGTGGTAAAGTCATCCTGGTCGGCCGCCTCCACTCCCGCTTTGACATAGCCGTTGAATTTCGCCCAATCGATGGCCCAGCTTCCCTTGGTCGCCGCGTCGCGCAGTTCATGGGCGAGCCTGGCTAAATCATCCGACAGCGCGCCGTCCGGCTGGCATTCGCAGCGGGTATGGGGGCCTTTGCCTAGCATTCTGCCAGCGGGCAGGTAGCTGTATTCAGGTTCGGGGACCGTGGATAGCTGCAAAAAACCAAATCCCAAAAACATCGCCGCCGCCACAAACGCGATCGTCGGGATATACCAGGGAAGCGAGGTGGTGGTTAAGACCAAACCCAAGATTAAAAAGCAAACCGCGGCGGCCCACATCACGATGGACATCATTTTCTTGGCTTTTTTTTCTTGCAAATCCTCGCCAATGGGCAACAACCCCGGCTGGTTTTCCGGCAGGGTGGCCAGCGCCGGGTGCGTGATCCGCACCACGATCACGGTGATGTTGTCCGGACCGCCGCGCAAATTGGCCAAATCCACCAGCACCCGCGCGGACTCCGCCGGGGGAAGGGCCTGGAGAATCGCGCCAATCTCGCGGTCGGAAAGTTTGCCCGCCATCAGGCCGTCGCTGCACAACAAAAAAATGTCTCCCACCTCGATGGGAAACGGCCCCTCCAAATCGACCTGCACATCGGGATGCGGACCGAGCGAGCGGGTGATGACATTCTTGGGCACGATGCTGGGAACGGCGTCCTTGGGGATATGCCCCGCGGCGGACATTTCCCAGACCAGGCTATGGTCAAACGTCAGTTGCTCAAACTGCCTGCCCCGCAACCGGTAAACGCGACTGTCGCCGACATGCCCCACCAACGCCCCCTGCGGCAATAGCACTAGCGTGCTAGCCGTGGTTCCCATCCCCTGAAAATCCAGGTTGCTCTGGCCGCGACGGTGGATGGTGGCGTTGACCTCGCGGATGCTTTTGCGAATGGCGTTGGGCGGGGGAAGCGTCAGTTTGTGATAAGTATGCGGGATCGTGTCCGCGGCGATCTTGCTAGCCAGTTCGCCAGCCGCGTGCGCTCCCATTCCATCCGCCACTAAAAACACGTGCCCCCGCTTGCGCCACAAATCGGGGTCGGGGGCCAGCATCACCGCTTTGGAGTCTTGATTATTGGACCGGCGCATACCGACGTCGGTGACTTCGGCATAATCCAGAAAACTTTTCCAGTTGACCGTGTGGGGCATCGAACGATTACAAAAATTAAAAAAGTTTGGCAGCCAGGCCCAAGCGGCGGTCAGGTTAACTCAACACAAGTGCGCTTGCGGAGTTTCGCTAGCAGAAATTATTCTAATCTGCAATAAATCGCCGGACTAGCTAGGGCGTACCGGGGAATTTGGGTTTTCCCGGCTCCCCGCTTGCCGTCCTCTGGGGGAAAAAACGCTCTGGCCTGGACACCTGCGCCAAAGTATAGTTGGCCCCCGCTAGTCTTTCCGTGACCCGAAATCGTCAGCCACCAGCACGGAATTGGCAATTCCTTTCCCCCGATTATCCTGGTTAAACCGCCCAAATACCCATGCTATCGCCAAATTGGCAGCGTCGCGTCGCGGTACGGAGCCAGAGGGCCTGGGTCCTGGCGGGCATGGTTGCCCTGGGGGGGCTCTTGGTCTTGCAGACCGGGTGCGTCACGCGGCGTTTGACCATTCGCAGCAACCCCCCCGGAGCGCGGGTGTACGTGGGTGACGAAGAGTTAGGGACCACGCCAGTCGCGCATGATTTTACGTATTATGGCACGCGCAAGATTCGCCTGGTCAAGGATGGTTATGAAACATTGATCGTTAATCAACCTGTCCCGGCCCCGTGGTATCAACTGCCGCCGCTCGATTTTGTCAGCGAAAACCTGGTGCCGGGTGAAATCCGCGACGAACGCAATGTTACTTATGAACTGCGACCGTTACAGTTGTTGCCGCGCGATCAGCTAATCCAAAAAGCCAACGGACTGCGCCGCGCTAGCGGAGGCCAACCGGGCATGGCGGTTCCCGCGAATGCGACCACGATACCGCCTAATGGGTTTCCCGCCGGTCCCGAGGTTGTGCCCCCTGGCACGGCGGTCGGTCCCGCGCCGGGACCAACCACACTCCCTCCTCCGCCGAACACGCCCCAGTGGATCTATCCGGTCCAGCCGTCGGCGCCCGACCGGGCTTCCCCGGGGACCATTCAACCCCTGACACCCCCCGTCCGCTAGCGGAGCCCCTAACGCTAGCAATCCCGGTATGCTGGCACCCGATCTGCCCATCCCAAGCGGGGTGGATGTGTTGATCTTGCCCCGAAGCATGGCACATGATACTCATTTGGCCAAACAATTCACGTGGCACCTCCAGCAAGGGAGTAAACGATACATTGCAGTTGTTCATAGCAAAGTGCCTATCATCCAGAGTTACCACGGTGAGTTCCCCTCATGCCAACTAATTCAATTCTGGCACGGACACGGCGGCGCTGGTTAGCCTTGGGGTTGGGATTGGTATTGGCAATTTTCTCCGACGGACGGGCTGGAGTTAACGCAGCCGATACCGAGTTGTTGCCGCCGCCCGAGACCCTCTCCGCCGAACCTCTCGTCACGCCTCCCAGCGCGCTCCCCGCCGCGGATAAAATCCCCGGCGAACAGGACGCCGAAGCCCCCGAGCTGGTAATCAAGCCCGAGCCGGTCATCCATCCCTGGTTTTATTATAAAGCCTGGGCGGGCAGCTTTGACTTGGGGGTGAACGGTTCCGAGGGGAACAGCCAGACGTTTAACTTGCGCACGGGTTTAAATGCCAAGCGGGAAGTCCCCTGGAGCATCACCACGCTGCGTTTTGATTATGTGAATAACTCGGCCAATTCATTGCAGACGGCCGACCGGGCATTCTTTGACGGTCGATATGAGTGGCTATTTGAAGCTTCCCCCTGGAGTTTGTATATTCACGAAACGACCGAATACGACGAGTTCCGCGCGTTTAACGTGCGCGTCACGGCGGATGCCGGTGTGGGGTATCAATTTTGGAAGAACGACCTGTCCAGCATGAAAGCTCGCATCGGTCCAGGTGCGTCGCGGGAATTTGGCGGGACCGACGAAAGCTGGACACCGGAATTGGTGTTTGGGCTGTATTTTGATCGGCAGATCAGCAAACTGCAAAAAATCAACTTTTCGGTCGATTACTTTCCGCAAATCGATGACTTTATGAGTTACCGCCTTAACTCGCAAGTCAATTGGGAAGTAGTCCTGGATCAGGTGAATAACCTGAGCATGAAGATCGGCGTGGTGGACCGCTATGACAGCACGCCTCAGGGGAAAAAGCCCAATGACGTCGACTATCGGACGGTGCTCGTGTGGAATTTTTAACGTGTCGGGCAGCTTGCGGTTGTCGAGCCAAAGCCGCACCAGCCATGTTTACAGCGGTTAGCGCGCAGGATTGGCTTTTTCCACGGGGGGAGGGTCGTTAGCCGGGGGAGGAGTGCCGGATTCTAGCTGACCCGCGGTGAATTTGGTCAGTGCCGTGGCTTGTTGCAGCAACAGGTAATTAGCGCCGCGATATTCGGTAATCGTTCCCTGGACCACCCATTCCAGCGGTTCGCTTTCTTGGACGGTTTTTCCCACGCGTTCGGCCATCAGGTTTTCCATGACCACCAATTGAATTTTTTTGTCATGGCTTTGAAATTGGATTCGTTCCCCTCCCGCCATCTGAAACGCCCCCCGCAGATTCATCACCCGCGTCCCCTCGCGCCAGCGGCCATTCACCAGATAGCCATCCACGACATTGGCCGAGGCCGCCCCTGGACTGGATTTTCCCGGGACAATTCCAGGCTTTTTTTGCAAAGTCGTGGCCGCAGGCGCTGCTAGATTCGCGGTATCCGGGGAGGCAGGGGAATCGGCGGCCCGTACCGCATCGCTAGAAATCACTAACCCTACGAGGATTGCCGGCCAGAGGCAACGCGAGTTCCCCGGATAAAGACGCGCCGCGGCATGGCGACCTGCATCACGACAGTGGCAAACGCGATTCACGCCTCACGTCCTATGCGGGGCTAGCCCGCGGGTTTGGGGAGCATGATGCTATGCAAAACCAGCACCGAACCGATGGAGATAAGCGAATACCCCAGCCATATCGGGGGACGGACCTCGCGGCGGGGAATACTTGCCCCGCTGTTGAGCACCAGGGATTCCACGGGACGATTGGCCGAATCCTCCATCCGCGCGGCGATAAACCGCGTGGTCGGTTCGTTTAGGGTAAAGCTTTCGACCGCGCGAAACTGTAACCCGACCAAGAGTAACAGCAAGCCGATCATGAACAATTGATTGCGATTAAAATCCATGGCGGGGCCTTGCTCCCATGCGAATGTGATGGCCACCCTGCCATGCCCGGTTCAGTGCCGCTCCCCGGCACCCGATTCCCGTTTACCAGGCCGTTCCATGCGAGACGTCTGGGATGGGGAAATTCCTGCTAATCGTCTATCGACCGCGGCGGATAAGATTTTTTAAGCGCGGTTAGCCTTTGCGGGCCGCGCGGGCTGGGCAAACTTAACCGTCTCTCCAGGCAGGCGCGACGCCCGGCCCCTAGCATGGTCGCGATTTAAGCCGCTTTCGCGGAAGCCGCCTCGCTCTTTTTTTCCAGCATTTCGACCGCTTGCCTCAAATGCGGATCGGGTGAATCCTCTCCCAGCAAAGCAGGGGAATCGTCCCCGGTATTTTTCCCCTCTACGGAGGCGCTGGGGTTGTCCGCGGCGACTGCCGGCGCTGGTTTAGCGACTTCCCCCCCTAACGCCCAGCGTTCGTGGCGACTACGCCAATTTTGCCAGGTTCGCCATTGCTCCGCGGTCAATGGCCGTTCACATCCCGGATTGGGCTGGACCCCCCATTCGGTGTTATCTTGCGCATTGGGAAAGCGATGGATATTTCTGTGCAAGGGACTGTGGTAATAGGCCACGGTCAGGCGTAACATGGGCGTTTCCCCATTGGCCCGGGGAGAGAGGGGAATCACATGCTGGGTGGTTCCCTTGCCGTAACTTCGTTCACCAATGATGATTGCCCGCTGATGGTCCTGGAGGGCGGCGGCGACAATTTCGCTGGCGCTCGCGCTGCGGTGATTGATCAATATCGCCAGGGGCAGGGTGGTAAATTGCCCCTGTCCGGTGGCATAAGTCGCGGTATTCGATTTGGGATTGCGCCCCTTGGTGCTTACAATCAACTCTCCTTTATTCAGGAAAAAGTCGCACACCTGCTCGGCGGCGTCCTTATAACCCCCCGGATTATCCCGCAAATCCATAACCGCCGCCACGCAACCCGCCGCGCGCATCTGCTCGAACGCTGCCCGCACCTCCCTGGGTGTGCGGTCCTGCACAAATTGATTGATGCGCAAATAGCCAATCCGCGGGGCTTCCTCAATGGCATACGACCATTCTCCGGCCAAGTTCCGCGCATAACCAGTCACGGAGGGCCGCACAATGACCTCCCGGCGTATCGGTAATTCCCAGAGTTTGGTTGTTCCCGGGCGGTTTATACCCAATGCAACCTCGGTGCCAGGCGTTCCCTGAATTTGCGCAAGAGCCGCCTCCGGTCCTAGCTGCCCCACCGCATCCCCGTTGACCCGCACGATCTGGTCCCCGGTGCGCAGTCCCGCTTGATGCGCGGGCGTTCCCACCAAGGGGGGAGACAACACCACCAATGACTGTTTGTCGGGGGCGGCGGCGGCTTCGATACCGATGCCCACGTATTGATTGTCCAGGTCGTTCTGAAAATCGCGGGCGTCCCGCGGCGGCACATAACTGGAATTTTCGTCCAACTGTCGCAGCATGGACGAAACCGCCTGGTTGAACAATTCCTCGCTGTCGGTCGGCGCGACATAGTCGGATTCAATAAAATCCAAAATTTCTCCAAAGGTGCGTTGGTGGGGATTGCGCGGCAAGGTGCGGTAACACGCCACCGAAACCGCCAGACAGATCACAATCCAAAAAAAGTTTTGGCGAATCATAAAAATTAATAAATAAGTGAATTGGAAAACCGCCGCCACTAGCGACCGTTAAACGCGCTACAACCGCTACAGCTCATAAACGCATTTTCCCTCCCCATGACGCGGGCGAACAGACCCCGATCAAAAATTTTCGCCGACAAGTCCCCTTAACCTAGATTTCCCTGGGCTAAATTACTAATTCCCTGGATTTATGCTGGCTTATTTGACCGCGACATCGTTGCTGTACGTTGGCCTGGGCGTTTGGCTGGGGCTATTGTATACGCGCGCGCGGGGCGCTGATTCGCCAGCAACAGGTCAGTCACCCGCGAACGGTCATTCACCGAAGGAACCTCACACCGATGCCGCGGTCCCCCCGACCGTGGAAGCGCCAGTGTCGCCCGTCGCTACGTCCTTGTCCACCGAACTAACACTGGAATCAGAGGAAAATCTCCTAGCCCCAGAAGATTGGTTTGAATTATTGGCGGACAGTTGCCCTCGCTGTGAAACATTTATCGAAGCAGGTGCCCAGATATTAGGCATGCGCGTGGGGAATTATCTGCGTCAGTTAATAGAAATCGAAGCCGGCGTGCGGCTGCAGATGCAAAAACTGGCGGTACCCGAGTTGGACACCTCGCCAGACGCGTCTCTCCGACAAGAAACCACCCCTATGGCGGAAGCGCAACCAGCTAACGCGGACGCGTCATTACAAAGGCAAAAATTGTTGAACGATTTGCTGCGGCAAAATCGCGATTGGCAGCGACATCAAAAGGAGGTACAAGCTGTCTTGCAGCGGTCGGAGGAAGATGAGGCGGCATTAAAAGTATTAAATGCGGATTTAGAGCGGCTAGTTGCCCGCCAGTTATCGCAGTTGGAAGCAACGGAAAAATCCTGCCAGTTGCTGGGAAGCGTCGCCAATTCGGCCTATGCCACGCTACGGCTACGACAAGAAGTCTCGCGTTGTATTGTGTGGGCCCATGAGTTTCGCGATATGTTGGAATCTTTTATCGCGGCCTTTTTTGCCAGGGAAGAACGGTTTGCCGTGCTGGATCAAAAGTATTTGGTTGATAGCATGGGGCTTTACAATCGCGTGGGGATCGAGCAACTCTTGCAAAGTTGGTGGCGGGATGATTCGCTACGAATTCGCACGCTGTCATGTATCTTGATCAACCTGGATCAATGCGGCCAACTCAATGAACAAGTGGGCGTCTGGGGTGCCAATCAGATTTTGTCATCCATCGCGGGAATTTTACAGGGTCAGATGCGAAAGTCGCGGGGAAATGATGCCTTAGGACGGTTTGCAGGACAATTGTTCATGATGTTCCTGCCCGATACCGGTCCCCGGGGGGCCACCAGCGCGGCGGAGCGGCTGCGTCAAACGGTCGAGCGGGCCTCCTTTGAATTGTCCGATGCGAATGTAAACTTAACGGTAAGCATCGGCGTCACGGATGTGCGGCATGATGACAATAGCGAATCCCTGCTGGCCAGATTGCGGGCTTGCTTGGATGCGGGAAAAAAACTGGGACCAAACCAAACCATCTTGGACGAGGGAACCGGCCCCGGCACCGTACAGCCGCCGATCTATGACGTGGCGGCCCTGCGGCATATTATTGATTGATTTGCAAATTACCCCGATTTACCAGCGGGATGCCTTGCCCACGGCCTAACAACCGCTTAATCTGCATAAAGTCCCTATAATACTGGCACACCCTAAATATTCTTTGTATCTACACGATTATGCTGCCCCAACTGCCACCGCGTAAATTGGACGCCCATAAGGGGGATTTTGGCCGAGCGTTGCTGATAGGGGGCTCGCGCGGTATGTCAGGCGCGATTACCCTGGCGGGTGTAGCGGCGTTGCGTGGGGGGACGGGGCTGGTCACTTTGGCTGTTCCCAGCGGCATTCAAGCCGTCACAGCGGCCTACGAACCATCGTACATGACCTGGGGATTGCCCGAGGATCCCGCGGGAAAAATCGCCTGGGAGGCCGACAACCCCGCCCGGGCAGAACTCTTTGCCCGTTGCGAAAGTTCCACCGCCGTGGGGGTGGGACCAGGTTTGGGCCAGTCGCCGCAGATTGAGGATTTGGTCGCGGAACTGTACCAGCGAGTGCGACAACCGTTGGTGGTGGATGCGGATGGACTGAATGCCCTGGCCGCGCGGCCGGCGGCCTTGCGCCAGCCGGGGGGCCCACGCATTTTGACGCCCCATCCAGGGGAATTTGGCCGCCTGGCCAGTGCCGCGGGAATACCCGGACATGACCAAATTTCCCAAGCGGTCCGCTTTGCCGAAGCTTGCCGCGCGGTGGTCGTGCTCAAGGGGCACCGATCGCTCATTACCAATGGCGAACAAAGCGAAATCAACGCCACCGGCAATCCCGGCATGGCCACGGGGGGCATGGGAGACATTTTGACGGGCGTGATTACCGCGCTGCTTTGTCAGGGCCTCGGACCGTTTGCCGCGGCGCAACTGGGCTGCCACGCGCACGGCCTGGCGGGGGACCTGGCGGTGGTTGAGTTGGGCCAGGTCTCGTTGATTGCGTCGGATATGCCGAGGTATTTGCCAGCGGCGTTTCGCGCGTTGGAGCGTTCGGCGTCGATCGCCTCGGTCACACCGATCGCGGCCGATGTGTGACGGTTTTTCTTGGAATTTCCACGATGTCATTCGTCAAATTAATGCTCCACGACCGCGCGGGGACGATTGTGCTAAATCGTCCCGAAAAGCGCAACGCGCTGCATCGCAGCCTGATTGAGGAGCTGTTGCAGGCACTGCGGGATCTGCATGCCGAAAAGCGCGCCCGCGCGGTGATCATCACCGGGGCGGGGTCCGCCTTTTGCGCGGGTATGGACCTGGGCGAAATGCGGGACACCGCGCACAGCGAATCCGCGCTTGCCCAATGGCAGGCGGATGCCGAAATCTATCAAGAACTGCTGCAAACAATGCTGCGCTTTCCCAAGCCGATCATTGCCGCGGTCAATGGTCCCGCCGTGGCGGGAGGGTTGGGTTTGGTTTTGGCCAGTGATCTGGTGTTGGCCGCGCCAGAGGCCAGCTTTGGCTTGCCGGAGCCAAAGCGGGGCCTGGTCGCAGGTATCGTTAGCCCGCTGTTGGTCTTTCGGATCGGCGCTGGATATGCCGCCCCTTTGTTACTCACGGGGCAGATGATCGATTCTCCCGCCGCGCATGCGCGCGGTCTGGTCCACGAAGTGGTTGCCAATGATCTCCTCTGGGCACGGGGCCAGGAATTGGCGGGGGAAATCGCCGTGTGTGCGCCGCAGGCTCTACTACTGACCAAACGGATGCTCAACGAAACAATTGGCGAGCAATTATCCACCATGTTGACCGCTGGAGCCGCCGTCAGCGCGGCGGCCCGCACCACGCCCGCGGCGGCCGAGGGCTTGGCCGCATTTCTAGAAAAACGCCCCCCGGTTTGGCCATAGCAACGACTGTTCTTATAAAAAATCCAACAGCGTCAGTTTTGCCGTCTGGGAGGTCATTTGGAGCGAAGCTTGAAAGGCGGCTTGCCGGGCCGCCAAATTCGAAATGGCCTCCGTCAGATCGACGTCAATCTCTTGGGAAAGCGCGCTTTTTAACTCAACTTCTTCATCTTCCAACCGTGTCTCCAGCGTGTCCAGACCCTGCTGTCGGGCTCCTAACTCCGCTCGCGAAAAATTGATTTGTTCATTGCTGGCGTCCAACAGTCCAAACGATCGTATGATTTGCGCCGGATCGTTAGCCCGCAGCGCATCCCGCAGGCGAATCAGCGAGGTAAACACGCTGGCCACCTCCGCCTGATGGGTGTCCCGTCCCGTAAGCGTCAGCGTGGGGCCTCCTCCCGAAATCCGCACATCCGTCTGTCCGACGGGAATCAACCCCAAATCCACCGCCGCCTGGCTGCTGTTAACCCTGGCAATGGTAAAAGCGTTTGCGCCGGGACTGTTGTCGGTGAGGGTGATCCCCTGGCCATTCTGGTCCAATTGGGCCTGCACCCGCGCGCCGGGAAGCAAGTTTCCCGGATGGTTGTTGATGGCGTCCAGCACCTCTTGCACGGTCTCCAGGCCATCCACATCGATTTTTAGGATAGTCCCGTCACGGCGCGTGATCTCAAAATCCGTATTGTGGGGGTTGGCTTGCACGCCCAAGCCATGGTTCAGACTGGATAATTTAGTTTGGGGGACCAGTGTTTTTAGCCCTAGCTGGGCGGCGGTGTTACCCCCTTGTTCGCCAATGCGAAAGTCCGTGCCACTGAGGCGGGAACGGACGTTGATCCCTGTGCGAGTATCGTTAATTTCGGCTAGGATTTGTGCTGCGGAGCCATTGAGGATATTTAGCAAATCCTCAACGGTGTTGGCGGCATCCAGGTTGATGGCCGTGGTAACGCCTCCATTGGTAATGTTCAGGCCGGAATTTTGGTCAAATTCCGTTCCTGTGCCGTTGGCGGTCATTCCGGTGGTGGTCAGGCTGATAATTCCGCCGCCAGTGTTGGGCTCGAATTCCTGGTCGACCGCGACCGAAAACAACGCGTTGAAGCTGGGATTTGCCGCCAGGGCGGCGGCGACATGGTTGGCCGTGGTAAAACCGCCGTCGATATCCACCGTAAATGTTTGCGTGCCGGCGTTATAGGCGACAGTCTCGGCACCGGCGTTGACCGTGCCGGAATCCACAAAGTTAAACGTGTAGCCATTGGCGGCGGGGCCGCGGGTAAGCGCGGTAATCCGCAGGTCGTTATTGGGTCCTGGCGAAACCAGCGTGACCCCCGCGCGCGAGCCTAACAGATCGGCGAGGGGGGTGGTGGGCAAGATAGCGGGCTGCAGGTCGCGGCTAGCCAAAGGTCCGGTCCCGAGCGCCTGATTATTTAGCAATTCCAGGTCGGCGGCGGTGGTCCCCTGGCCGACTTCGCCGATGAATAAGTTTCCGCCTCCCGCCGCGTCCAGCTCGATGGTCAAGCGATTATTGGTAAGATTCACCGTGACCACGCGTCCGGCGGGTGGGTTGGCCTCCAGCAGCTTCTTGACATCGCGCAGGTCGTGCGCGGCGCTGAGATCGACATTGGCGGATTGCGCGCCGTCGCTAATTCGCAGGCTTCCCAGGGCGATCCCCCCCCCCAGGTCCAGCGAACTAAGGGGTGTGTCCCACGTAAGCGCCGGATTCAGATCGACGGTACCTTCGATTGCCGCGCTGAATCCCCCAAAGACCTGACTGCCGGGAATATTCGTGTCAAACAGAATGTCCGTGTCGGAATAGCTTTGTAAGAATTCTTCATCGCCGTTATACCGCACAAAGTCGCCGTCATAAGTAAACGGTTCGATGCCGGTTTTAGCTCCGGCAAATAGAAACCGGTCGCGAAATTTTTGATTGGCGGTGCTGACTAGTTGCTCGAGCGCGCGGTCGATTTCTTGCGCGGTGGCCTCGCGCTGCGCGCTGGTCGCCGCGGTGGAACTGACGGCCTGAGCCGAGCCGCGGGTTTCATTGAGCAGGTTGGAGACACCGGCCAGGGCGGAGTCGGTCGCGCTCAGATACGACTGATTCGTGGTCAGGTTGATTTTTACCTGATCCTTTTGTTCCAGCAATTTTTGCAGGGATATCGCCCGCAGGGCCGCCGGGGCATCCTCGCTAGGGAGCAATATCCGTTGTCCCGTCGAAATCTGCTGCTGGATTTTCAGCAGATTTTGCTGGTCGTACTGCAATTGGGTCAGCAGCCGTTGCGAAGCGAACGAGTCGCTCACACGGGTCGTCGGGATGGGAGTGATGCGGGGCATATTATCAAAAGAACCCTGTTAAAGCGCGATTACAACGTCACCAGCAATTGCAGCAATTCATCCAGGGTTTGGATAAACTTGGCGGAGGCCTGGTAGACTCGCTGGTAGCGCAGCATATTGATCGCTTCCTCATCCAAGTTAACGCCGCTAATCGCCAAAGATTGGCCTTGCAGGTTTTCCTTAAATACCAATGCCCCCTCCGCCGCGCTTTGGGCAATCGTGGAATTCTGGGTCAAGTCGGCGGTCATGCGATCATACAGGTCCGACAGCGTTGTTCCGGCCTGGCTTTCGAGCGGTCGATCCAAAAAGCCGGCCAGCGCCACGGCGTTTTTGGTGTCTTCCCCTAATCCTCCCAGGCTAGCCGCGAATTTGCTGGGATCGGCGGAAATGATGCTGTTGATGCCCAGGCTGCTGGCGTCATTTCCCACAAAAAACGTGTTGATTCCCAGCGCGGCCAGCGCGCCGCTGGTGTCCTGGCCAAAGGTAAACTCTTGATCGGTCGAGTCGCTGGCGATTACCAGCTTGCGCTCCGGGGTGAGCGTGGCCGACACGCCGTTGATGGCGTCGATTTGCGCTGCCAGGTCCGCCAGGGAGGTATCGCTCTCCAGCCCGTTCAGATCCACGCGAATTTCCGTTGTCTGGGTCAGGCCCGTTCGCTTGTTATGTACCTGCAGCGCAAAGGAGCCATTCACCGGCGTAAAGTCCAGCCCCGTCGCGTCCAGAGCCGCGGTCACGCTATCGACCGACTCATGGCTGGTCAGCGTGGAATAGCCGGTCAGACCCTGGCCGGAGCTGAACACTTTATTAAATTCAAACGCCAAGGCGCCGGAAAAATTATCCAATGTCTCCAAAAAATTGGCCAATACCTCGTCCCGCGAATGGATCAGTCCGTACAGTTCCCCGCTGCTAATGTTCAAGGGAGAGTCCGTCTCGGCGATGCGCACATCAAACACTCCCAGGCCATCCTCGGAAGAGGCCTTGGTGGTCAAGGAGCGCGCCAAACCGTCAATGACTAGAAATTCGCCACCGGCAAAGACCGAGACCGCGCCGCTTTCTTGCTCCTCCACTTGGACGTCGATTAGTTTGGACAATTCGGTCAATGCCTGATTTCGCTGGTCGCGCAGGCCGACCGCGTCGCTGGCCGAAACGTCCCCCCCTTCCGAATTGCTGATTTGAATATTCAGCGTGCGTATCGACGCCAACAGCCGATTGACGTCATCCACGTTTTGGGCCACGCGATCATTCAAATCGGAACGCAAATCCCCCACCCGCCGCGCCAGGCGATTGATGTCCCCGGTCAATGTTTTACCCTTCAGCGCGACCAGGTTGCGCGCGGCGTCGCTTTCAGGTTGATTCAGGACTTCGGAGATGGTGTTAAAAAAATTGTTTAGCGATGTGCTCAGGTCCGTGCTTCCCAGCTCCCCATAGAACGCCTCCAACTGCAGATAGGTCTCTTTTTCGACATTCGTGCCGGCCTGCTCGCTATTGGCGGCGCGGAGCCGCTCGTCTAGAAATTTATCACTCTTTTGAATGATGGCCTGCACCCGTGATCCCAGGCCCAGCAGCAGGTTGCCCAGCCGTTGGGTGGGTCCGGGCGTAAAGACCACTTCCTCGCGGATGTAGCCCGGCGTGTTGGCATTGGCAATATTTTGCCCCGTCACCTGTAGGCCGATTTGCTGGGCCCGCAGGGTACTTCCCGCCAACTGGATGGAACTAAATAGCGACATATCCGCGCCGGGGATTAACCCAGCTCATTCAACAACACGCCCCCCGCCACCGAGTGGCTCCCCTGTTGATCATAAGTCGGCCGTGGCTGGCCGCCGGTTGCGATAATTTCTAACATCTGGGAAAGATGAATCAGGGTTTTTTGTGCTAGCACCCAATTGGTGATCGCCTGATGTTGCAATAAGCGTGCTTGCAATTGAGCCGCCCGCAAGCCCGGCTCCAACGCTTGTCGCCGCCGGGGGGGAAGTTGGCGGCTCGCCGCGCGCAGCGTTTTTGCCGAATTGCCAGCCGCTTGTGCCTGATCCAACAGGGCCTGGCGGCGATCCTGGCATGTTTGCAGTCGCTTGACCAATTCCGTCTCGCGCGGCTGCAACTCATCCAGGGGAGGCAATTCCCGCTGGCCCAGGCGGGTCCGTTTGAGCTGCAGGACTTCGAGCAATTCCCCTTGCGTGGCCGAAAGCTCCGCTAGCAAATCGGCGAATTCGGCATCCCAAGTTTCGTCCATGTGGGGCAGGTGCTGTAAAAGTAGGAAAATTGGAAAAGGTGGGGTATTGCGGTCTTAGGGCAAAAATCGTGGGCTAGCGACAAGTGGCTAATCGGCCCAACCTGAATCGATAGTTGCGGCACAACAGTAAGGCTTCAATGGTGGGAAGCGTGGATCGCGAAACCCAGTTAATTTCGTTGCAAGGTAAACAGATCGAACAAGCCTTGGCTTAGGCCGCCGCCGGAACTTTCCGCTAATTTATCCGCCAAAAGCGAATTCAACTCTGACCGAAACATCTCCTCTGCTTGGCCTCCGTGCAGATACGCTGGCTTGCCGACGGACTTTTGCAGTTCGCCCAGCATCTGCCGAAAAAACGTGCCGCCGACAAACTTGTCAAATTGTTCCCGTAGCTCGCGGTCCGCGCCGTTGGCGTCGGTTTGTTGAACCCCGGCATCGTCCCGCAAGGCCGCGGCGGCGGTTGTGGCCGTGTGGACGTGTCGTTGGGCCAGTTGGTCGGTCGAATATCCGCTGGGAATAGCGGAGAGGCTGGATTGCATGGCACAATACCGATTAGTACGAATTTTTATGAGGGAAACAAATGAACGTCGGGGGGCTGCGCGCGATTGCTAATGGTCGTTACTCGATAATGAGCGTGCCGTGCAATTTTCCATCCCGTTCAATGATCTTAATAATTGCGATCTGGTCATCGGCGGTAACCTTGAGGGCGTTTAGGGCCTCAACCAGGCTTTTTAATTTGGCGGTGGGCTTGGCGGCGGTCTCGACCCCCACAATCCGGTTGGCCACGGAGGGGACGCCCGGAGTTTCAATCACCATGTTTTTGTGCGTGACCGCCACCGCGCCGATCTCGACATCGCCGCTGATGGCAATCGTTCCCACCCGCTCATTGATAATGACCCGGCCCCCCGTTTCGGGTTCCAAGAGCGGACGGCTCATCACTTGCGCCACAAAGTCGACCACGTCATCCTTGTATTGCGGGGGGATTTGCACCTCGATGTTGACCTGATCGAGCGCGCGGGCCAGTTGGCCGCTTTTGGTGTTGAAATTGAGCTGGCTGTTGATTTGCTCGGCCAATTCCTGGGCCACTTGAAAATCGGCATGGCTTTTATTCAACACCAGCGTAATCTTGTCATCCTTGACAAAATCATGGAAAAAATCCTCTTCTAGGCGGCACCCCTGGCGGATTCGGGCAACGGTTTTAGCGCGGGGATTGTCCAGTTGCAGCGTTCCCTGCGCAATGCCAAAGACCCGATCCTGCCCCGCTTGGGGGCTTAGCAGCGCCGTGGAAAGCAGGTAGCCATGTTCCAGGCTCTTGGCCGCTCCCACGCTCGAGACGGTCGCCTCCAGCAGATCCCCCTGACGCGCTCCGGTCGCGGGAATGGTGGCGGTCACCATGACCAGCGCGACATTTTTTGCGTCTTTCAGTTCCAGCAGTCCCCGCTCGGTGCTGATGGGATTGCCCAGCTTTTGGAGCATGGCGGCCAACCCGCGTATCGCCGGGGCATAACCCGGCCCGTCGCCGGTTCCATTCAGACCCACGACCAGGCCCATCCCCTGGATCGTGACTTCTTCTTGCCCCTTCAGCCGGACAATATGCTTGATCAATGTCGCGGCGGGGAGGGGGAGGCATGTCAGCGATTGGGCCAGGACCATGACAGCCAGGCAGGGACCTATCCAGCGGCGGCCCAGCGATCCGCAGGGATGGCGATCAGGAGTGGCAGGGGCGTCATGCATGGGGGATTCCGTAAAGGTATGGCGGCTGGTAGCAAGGTAATGACGATATGCAAAGCAGCAGTTTAGAACGGCGTCACTTGATCCCAAAACTTGGACAACCAGCCACGGCGATAAGAGTCCCGGACCTGGCCAACCGTCCGGCGTTGGATGGATAGTTCGGCGATTTTATCGCTGGTGACTAGGTTTTTGGCCCCCACATCCTCGGGCCGCACGATTCCGGTCAAGGAGTTGTCATAGATTTCATCATCGATCCGCACGGTCTTGTGGGCCTCCAGCACCAATAGGCCGTTTGGCCGCACATCGACCACTCGTGCGGTGATGTTGAACGCCAGCTCTTCGCTGGTTCTGAGTTCTCCTTGCGATTGGTTTTGCACGTTGTAGCTTCCTCGAGCGCGGGGCAGATCGGTATTGGGCGAGGAGATCAGGTTTAGGCCGTCCAATTCGATCCAATTCCTCAGCCGCGCGTCAATGTTGGCATTGTTTTGGCGGTTGATTCGTCCTCTGGTGGAAAATTCACCTGCCTCAATCACGCGAATTGTCACCAGGTCATTGATTTTGAGCTGGCGGGGCTGCAATAGTTCGCTGTAGATCAGCGATGCGCTTGCCTGCGGGATGACGCCATTGGTGCTACGCACATACAAGCTGCTGCTTTGGGCCAGAGCCTCGGCCGCCCCTCCGCATAGTCCTAGGGTCAAGATGAGAAGCGTTTGATAACGCATGAAATTGTGCTCCGTTAAAATGAAAACCACATTTGTAAGCCAGCCGCGGCCATCGTCCATGTCGCGGACCCGTTGAACGTTATCGCGCCACACCACCGCTGCCCCCCAATATTTCGACCGCTTGCGGGCCGGCAACGCGGGCCACCACCGCTTGTTTATTTTCCAGAAGGTCCACCTGCACCACATCTCCCAATCCCCCATCACTCCGCGCGCGCCCCTTGGTCCGAATTTGCACCCCTCCGGTTAAGACGGATAAATCGACCACTTCCCCCCGTCGCACGAGGATGGGATTTTGCAAATAGTCCCCGGTGAGGGTCTGTCCCGGAGCAATGGCCAGGGACGCCTCTTTGCCAATGACACTCTCTAGGCTGGTCAATGCCCCGGTCAAAGTTCGTTTGGTCATCGGAACCAGGCGCACATCGGCCGCGCTGATCATGGCCCCCCGCGGCACTCCTCGCGTACTTACCACCACCTGGGGAGCGGGCCGCAGCTCTATCCGCAAGGAGCGGGCGAGAGCCATTTGACCACGAGGGCAAACGCTGATTTCCTGAAAACCAATGTCCGGTTGAATGGGTGTTAGAATGACGATCCGCGTGGAACTGGCTGAAAGCTGTCGGGCGGTTTCTTGGGTGAGCTGGACTTTTGCCACCAGGGTAGGCGGTGACGGGGCGAGCGGCGATAAGCGTTCATCGGCGGTAGTGGTGGCTTTTTGCAACTGGGATTCAATGGCGGCCTCGACGGCTTCCTCGATCGCGGCTAACTGCGCGTCGGATAACGGTTGTTCCGCGGGGGTCGCCGCGCGGGCGTGTTGTAAAGTGACCTGGGCCGAACCGCCAAAACGATGTTCGGCCAGATTAACCCCCGCCAGGCTCAAACGGTCTTGAATCTCGCGGAGACGCCAGATTTGCGATCTTCCCGCCGTCGGAGCGGGACCCAGGGCTAAACCGGACAGTTCGGCGGCCACGACCGGATCGGGATCCGCCACTTCACACAAATCGCCTAGGGTTAACATTTTTCCCGAGATTAACGCCGTCGGACGAAGGGAAATTTCCGCCGCGGAGGCGGAAAAACAGCCCACCGCCAGCAGGCCGCAGAGCAAGGTGAAAGATCGCGGGAGTGGAAAAAATGGCATGCGCATTTGCGTGGAGGGTGTAATTGATTTTTTGCAGGAAACGGCAAGACTGACGGGAGACCTAGAAGCGGCGTAAATTGCTGACCAATTGCAGGACCTGGTCGCCGGCCTGGACCGCCTGGGAGTTCAGCTCGAACGCGCGTTGCGTGGTGATCAGATCAATCAACTCGCTGACCGGTTCCACATTGGAAGCTTCCAGGGCGTTTTGGCGGATGATGCCCAACCCTTGCGTGCCGGGATTGGCGGTAATAGGATCGCCAGAGGCGTCCGTCTGCGAGTACATGTTCTCGCCCAGCTTGAGCAGCCCCTGGGGATTTTGAAAGGTGGCCAGTTGCAGTTGATTGAGGGCTTGCAATTGAGTTTGGCCAGCTTGTCGGACCGAAACTTGTCCATCCGGACCGATAACGATATCGGTTGCATCCGGGGGAATGGTGATGGCCGGCTCGAGCTTGCGTCCCACCAGGGCCGAGCCAATCACTAATTCGCCATTCGCATTAATGCTCAGGTTGCCCGCGCGGGTGAACAAAATTTGCTGGGAGGAGGGATCGATCACTTGCAAGAATCCCGCACCTTCGATGGCGATGTCCAGTTGCCGCGACGTTTGCTGAAAAGCCCCCTGGTTAAAATCGGTTTGCGTGCTTTGCACGGTGGATCCCAGGCCGATCTCGATCCCCAAGGGGGTGCGGCTCCCCCCCGCGTCGAGGTTGCCGGGAATGACCTCGCGGCGATAGTACAGGTCTTCAAAGTTTGCCCGGTCGCGCTTAAAACCGGTGGTGTTCACGTTGGCCAGGTTATTGGCAATGACGTCCAGTTTGGTCTGCAACGAGTCCATGCCGGTCGCGGCGGTGTACAGCGTTTGGATTCCCATAGTGACTTAGCGGGTTAAATGTGGTTGAAAATAAAGAGTTGGGTGTTTGCCGCTTGCGGGCCAAAGGCCTGATTCATCGAAATGGATTGCGGGTTGAATGTGTCCCTTGCTGACGCTGCGGGCTGAATAGGTGTCCCTTGCTGATGCTGCGGGCTACGCCTGTCGTAGGACGCGATTGACGAGCGCGCCCAGGAGCGTGTCGTGGTTTTTAATCATGTTGATGTTGGCCTCGAACGCACGCGAGGTTTCGATCAATTCCATCATTTCCAGCGTTGGTTTGACGCTCGAAAGTTCCAGGTAGTTGTTGCGCACATCGCGCTCTTCCAGGGGAACTGGTTCGGTCGGGGCCAGCGGCAGAAACAGGTTTTCCCCCTGCTTGCTCAGATCGGCCAGTGACTGGGGGCGTTCCAGGCCCAGGTAAATCTTGTCGGGACCTTGCTGAATTCCACCGTCCGCGGTGGCCTGCCAGGGAAGCTCCGCGGCAATGACCACCGGCGTTCCCGCATCGCTGAGGACGGTGTGTCCGCCCGGGGTCACCAGCGTCCCCTCGCTATTGAAAAAAAAGTTCCCCGCGCGGGTGAGAAATTTTTCCCCTTCTTTTTCCACCACAAAAAAGCCGTCGCCATTTACGGCAAAGTCGGTCGGGATGTCGGTCCGTTTGAGCACTCCGGGGCTAAAATCCGTGGCGGTCCCGCGCAGCCAAATGCCTCCCCCCTGGTCCTGAACGTGACCCTGGCCGTGGGGAACTTGCCCCTGAACGACTTCCTCGGCTAAACGCGCTTGAAACAAAGCCAAATCGCGCTTAAAGCCCGGCGTGTCGACATTCGCCAGATTGTTAGAGAGCACCTCTAAACGCTTGGATTGCGCGTGGGCACCCTCGGCGGAAATATACAGTCCGTATGGCATGGCAGCAAAAAGCGATTGCCGGTCATGCCCCCCTGTTGAACATGATAAGTCAGACGGCCTATAAGCAATGCCCATGCCAAATCACCGGGCACGCTAGATTCACATCTTTGATGGCGACTTGCTAGCGTGGGAATCGCCGCAAATAGAGTATCAGAGCACGATTAAAAAATTTTCCCTTCCCGTAGCCAAAGCAATTTTTTGATCGGACACTTTCTTGCTAGCGGCAGAATTCGCGGGGTGGGTTGGTATTCACCTTCAGGTCACATCGGCAATTCTCGCCGCTAGCAAAACCTCTGGCGGTTAATTGGTTGAGGCCGCTTTAGCGGGAAATTGGCTGACGCTTTCGTGGTCAAATAGTGTCGGGGCGCCATTCGCGGCAATAAATACCGCCACCCCCCCACGTACGACCAGCGCCTCGGGATGATCGACTTGGACCCGATCACCATTGACTAAAGCAACTGTAAATGAGCGAAAGGGAGCTCGTTTTTGAAACGCTCGTAGAGATTGTTCAATGCCACAATTTCCATGGTAGAAATCCAGTTTTTTTGGCTGTATTACTTGCTGGCTGGCTTTTCCGCATATGCCAGGCACATGAGCCCATACGCCGTAACCAAATTGGGGTCGGTTTCCATCCATCGCTTGCTATCACCCACCCAAGAGCCGTCGGCTTGCTGGCGTTTGGCCAGTTGGGCGACTAATTCGGCCCGCCAGTCATGTTTGACCCCTTGGGCGTCGGTTACGGTGTCCATTTCGAGGGCATGGAGGGTTTTGGCAAAGGTGTGGTAGTAATAAAACAGTCCATCGGGACCCATGCCGGGATTGCTGTCGAGGTCGTAATGCTTCTCGATCCAGGCGAGCGCCGCCTTGACACGGGGATCGTCCTTGGTAAGGCCGGCATACACCATGCTTTTTAGCCCGGCGTAGGTCATGGAGGCATAACTGCGCAGGCCTCCTTCGGGAGTGGAACCGGCGGCAAAACTTTCACCGCCGTTAGCCACGGTGTAATAAAAACCGCCATCGTTAATCTTGGCGGCAAACGGCGTGGTGTTGTGTTCACTTTCCAAATTTTGGCAGCGGCTGACAAAGATCAACGCTTTTTGGATGTTCTCATCCTCGGGACCATTTCCGGCCGCCCGGAGGGCATCGATCAAAAACGAGGTGTTGGACAGATCAGGGCGATTTTTGCGGCCGTAACCCGCGCCGCCGTAATTGACATTGGCCTGGTCGGCGTTTTCCGTCTCATCCCATTGCAACCCCTTGAGAAATTTATCCGCTGCGGCAATTTGCGATTTATAACGTCCGTCGGAATTTGCGGCGGCCAGGGCCATCACCGCCAGGGCGGTTTCGTAGTTTTTATTGAGGGAGTCCGCGACATAAATCCCGCCATCGGGCTGGATGTTTGATTCCAAAAATTTCAGGCTCTTGGCCACGGTGGGGTCATCGGCCGATAACCCGGAACGCAACATGGCCGCCGTGCAGAATGATGTTACGCCTGATCCCGCCGCTTTACTAAAGCTGCCATCCGGGGCTTGCCCCTTAGTCCGCAAATATTCCAATGCCTTGCCCCGCAGTTCGGTGATTTGCGGTTGCACAGCAGTCGCATTGGCCACGGCGGGAATGGTCCCCGTGCCTGTCGGATCCGCGGCCAGCAATTGGCAAACCCCCGGAAAGAGCGCCCAACCCAGGCTCATGGTTCCGACACAGAGGACAATCGACGGGAAATTGCGTTTCATCATGGTTTTTGTGGTTGGAATGTCAAGTGTCATCAATCGTCATGCGTTCCATTGCGGGGGAAAGCATTTCCGGCTTGACGCTATGGGCCAGATCCTGCTGATCGCGGATTTAAATCATTCTATTCATTCGCCCGGCCGTAGCAACTTATTCCCCGTCCGGTGCGTCCCCGTTCGAAACGGGAAAATGTTGCCAAAGCGCGACACTTAGGCGGAAATTTGCCCCGGGATGTTGCCAATTTGCCACTTCAACCTGCGTTAAGAAAAAAAGTTCCGGCAATTGTTACAAAATGCCAGCTTTTTTGTGGTCAACACGGTGCCGTTAATATTTTTAGCGTAAGTTTGCATAGGCGCATCACAGCTCTTAAATATTCGCGGGATCCCGCGATTTCAGGTTCCCGCCGGATTGGTTGTACAAAGAATTATGTTTGACGCAACGTGGCAATTTGGACAGTTTTTTTTGCCCGCCCCCGTGGCATTGGGCGTGGTGGCGGTGATTGGCTATTTTGTGGGGCGCTGGCGGCGGGAATACCCCCAGCAAGTGGACGCCCAAATGCGGCGGGAACTCAAGCGGGCGCAGGTGGTGGTGCGTGAGCTGGAAAATGTCTCCCGTTTATCGCATCATGGCTTGGCCGAACTGGAAAATCATATTGGCCGCTTTAAGATTCGACTACAAAAGTTGTCCTCGGCCAATCCGGGCGAGGCGATGTGGCAAGAGCTATGCGGCGAGGCGGAGGTGCTGTTGCGGCCCACGTTGCGAATGGCTTCGCAACTGGCGGCGGCCTATGACGAGTTGCGACAGCAATGCGCTCAGCTCATGAGTTTTACCGAGGTGCGCACCGATCCCCTGACAGGCGTAAGCAATCGCCGGGCGCTGGATGAGGCGCTGGCGGGTCTGATATCGCTGCTCAACCGCTATGAAAGCGGCTTTGCGATTGTCATTTTGGACATCGACCACTTTAAAAAGCTCAATGACGAGCAAGGGCACTTGTATGGGGATGAAATATTAACCGGAGTCGCCCGCCTGATGGATGAAAACGTGCGCGACACCGATCAAGTGGCGCGGTACGGAGGAGAGGAATTTGTGATCCTCATGCCTTATACGAATTTGGCGGGCGCGGCGCAGTTTGCCAATCGGTTGCGCGAAAGGCTGGCCGCGGCCCTGCCGGTTACCATTAGCGCGGGCGTGGCGGTTGCCGCCTCAGGCGATACGCCGCAAACGCTGGTCGCGCGGGCCGATGCCGCTTTGTATCTGGCCAAGCAACAAGGCCGCAACCGCAGTTGCGTGCATGATGGGCAACGGATCGCGTCATTTGCTGAATTCGCCCATTTTGCCATTAATCTACCCGAACATCAGCCGATCCGTCCCGCACCGCGCGGCACGGAAAAAGTAGCGGTGCAGGATCACCCCGCGGCCATGCTGGAACAGCGCGAGGCCAAAACGCCCGAGGCGCCGCGTCATTCCGAAATGCCAGTAAGCCAGCATTCCCCCGGCCGGGATTTGCGCCCCACCGCGGAAACCCAAAGGGAACAATCGACAGAGCGTTCCCCCGCGGAAATAAATTTATTAGAACTAGGGGGCAAACCGACTCCCCCGCCGGAGACGCCTATCTTAGAAAGTGAAACCCGCAGTTAAGGCGTCCCGCCGAATATCCAGTACTTGGTGGCGAAAGCCCGCAGGAAGGGGCGTCCGTAACCAGTAGAATAAACACCAGTAGTATTAACAGTCGAGGGAGATGCCTCGGCAGGCGCTTAGGCGGTGATCTTTTCGATGAGCACCGTGGTAAAAATTTGGCGATGGCCAGTTTTACGCTTGCTGTTTTTACGACGGCGAAACTTTTGGATGACTAGTTTTTCACCCTTGAATTCACCTTGGACGGTGGCGCTCACCCGAGCGCCCGCCAGCACCGGCGAGCCAATCCGCAGGGATTCTCCTTCGCCCGCGGCCAAGACCCGGTCAAAGACGATCTCGGTACCGACGGCGATGTCTTCTCCCCGGTAATCGATTTGCAGTTCCTGGCCTTCGGTCACTTTGAATTGACGGCCACCGTCACTGATAATTGCGTACATAGCACGACCACTTCCCACAAAAATTCAATTATTACCCAGTTTGCTGCTTGTCAGCTTGCAAATCTGACAAGCCCCATAATATATCAGCCGCCGTTAGACCCGTCGAGGGGGGGTCGGGGGGGCTTCCGGCAGGGCGGCAAACCGAATTTCCCGCCCGGTCGCGTCGTAACATTCCATCACCAGGTGTTCGGGGGAAACCCCTTCCTTGCTCAAAATTTGCACCTGTTTGCCAGAGTTTTCCTCCATTTTGGCAATTTCCCGCCGCTTTTTGTTGTTCAGGTACGTCCCCACCTCAAATTGGACGGTCACCGCCATCCGGGAAATGTCTTCTTGTTGGGCGGCTAGCAGCAACAGCCGCACCACCTCGATCGCCATGCTTTCGGCGGTTTTGACCAAGCCCATGCCGCGGCAGCAATCGCAGTCCTTATAAACGCTGCGCTTGAGGCTGGGGCGGATGCGTTGGCGGGTCATTTCGATCAGGCCAAAGGGGCTGGTGCGTAAAATTTTGGTGCGGGCCCGGTCGCGGCGGACGGCGTCGCGCAGGGCGCGTTCGACGTTACGGCGGTGTTTTTCCTTGCGCATGTCGATAAAGTCATTCACGATCACTCCACCCAGGTCGCGCAGCCGCAATTGCCGGGCGATTTCCTTGGCGGCGGCCAGATTCATCTGGTAGGCGGTTTCCTCCGCCGAGTCATCCGCGCGAAAATTCCCGCTGTTCACGTCGATTGCCACCAGCGCTTCGGTCTGGTCGATGACAATGGAGCCCCCTTGTTTGAGGGGGACTTTACGCTGCTGAATCTTGGCGATTTCGTGGTCCAGCGAATAGCGGTGAAACAGCGGTTCTTTGCCCTCGTACAGTTGCAGGCGGCTGACATACCGCGGCATGGTGATTTGCAAAAATTCCTTGGCCCGCTCGTATGCTCCCGGCTCGTCAATGATGATGCTATCCACGTCGCCGGTAAAAATGTCCCGGATCGTGCGGATGATCATGTCGCTTTCCTCGTATATGTCGATCGGCGCGGGATGCTTTTTCATCCGGCGGACGATGACTTTCCATAATCGGCACAAATACGCCAAATCCCGCGACAACTCTTTCTTGGTCCGGTCCACGCCCGCCGTCCGCACAATAAAGCCCAGTCCCTTGGGCGGGGCCAGTTCATGCATATAGTCGCGCAATTTGCGGCGGGCTTCCTCGTCCTCGATCTTGCGCGACACACCCACGCGCCCCAGGGCGGGCATCAGGACCAGATATCGCCCGGGAATGCTAATGTAGGTGGACAGGGTGGGGCCTTTGGTGCCGATGCCTTCCTTGATCACCTGGACCAGTAATTCGTCGCCGCGGCGCAGGACATCCTGGATGGGGGGTTTGACGCGGGGGCGTGCCCCGGGTCGCAGTGTGCGGCGGGTACGGGTGGGGCGGGGGCTATCGTCAAAATCGTCGGCGTCGCCCCCCCAGTCGCGCCCCTCGTCCAGCGGCTTGGCCGGGTCGTAACCCCCCTGGCGAAAGTACTCGGGCTCTAGATCGCTAATATGCAAAAAGCCGTTTCGGCCTACTCCAAAATCGATAAACGCGGCCTGAATGCTGGCTTCGATATTGACCACGCGCCCCTTGTAGATGTTTCCCACGTAGTTGTCCTGGCTGCTCCGTTCGATATACAGTTCTTCCAGGATTCCATTTTCGACAATCGCAATCCGGCATTCCTCGGGTTGCGATACATTGATCAGCATTTCCTGCTTCATGACTTGATTTTCCTGACGGTTAAATGTGTGGTCCGTATGTCGGTTGTCCCGCCGGTCGGGGGCCCGGAGCGACGCCGCGCCAGGCCGGAAAGGGCGGGGTGTTAATTGGCAAATTCAGGCGCGACTTTCTTCAGTTCCTCGCGCAAATAGTTCTTGATGTCGCGGGCATGCTCCATTTGCATGGCCCGCTGGGCAATCGCCTGACAATGGTCCAGCCGCGTCACGCGGCAAATCTTTTTTACTTCGGGAATAGCGCTGGGTGATACGCTAAAGCTGCGCAGCCCCAGCCCCAGCAGCAATTGCGTGTAGGTGATGCTGGTGCTCATTTGCCCGCACAGCGTCACTGGAACGTCGGCCCGTTGGGCCGCGGCCAGGGTTTGCTGGATGAGCCGCAACACGGCCGGATCGGCGGAGTTGTACAGGGAAGCGACTTCTTTGTTTCCCCGATCCACGGCCAGCGCGTACTGGATCAGGTCATTAGTCCCCAGGCTTAAAAAATCGACCTCCTCCACGAACGAGTCGATCATGATCACCGCCGCTGGCACCTCGACCATCATCCCGACGGGAATATCCCGCCGAAAGGAAATACCCCGCTCTTCCAGGTCCTCCATGACATCCGCCAGGACCATCTTGGCCTGGCGCAGCTCCATCAGCGTGGTAATCAGGGGAAACATGATGCGCACATTTCCCAGCACGCTGGCCCGCAGGATCGCGCGCAACTGCGTCCGAAACAGCGGCAAATCCCGCAGCGACAGGCGGATGCTGCGCAGGCCCAGGCAGGGATTGCGTTCTTCCTCCGGGCTGCTCAGGCGATTGAGTTTGTCGGCCCCCAGGTCGAGCGTGCGGATCGTGACCGGTTGCTGCCCCAGGGTTTGAATCACCTGCGAGTAAGCCTGATAGTGGTCATCCTCGGTCGGTTCCCGCTCGCTGGTCAGGTAGAGAAACTCGGTGCGATACAGGCCGACGCCGTCGCTTCCCCGGTCCCGGCAATGATCCACCTCGTAGGGAAATTCGATATTTCCCAAAAGCTGGATTCGCTGGCCGCAGGCGGTCTCGGCCGGCATGTCGCGCAGTTCGACCAGTTGCTCGGCGATGGTTTGCTGTTGTTCGGCCTCGTGCCGGTAACGGGCAATGGTTTCCTCGTCCGGCTGCAAAACCACCAGCCCGTTGTCGCCATCAATGATCACCAGGTCGCCGCCGCTGACATCGGTGAGAAAGGGGCCAGTCCCCACCACGGCGGGAATTTCCATCGCTTCGGCGACAATCGCCGTGTGGCTCCCCGCCCCTCCCACCTCGGTCACAAAACCACGCACCAGCTTGCGGTCTAAATTCGCGGTCTCGCTGGGGGTCAGGTTGTGCGCCAGCACCACCACGGGAGAGGTGATCTTGGAAAGTTCTTCCCGCCGCATGCCCAGCAAATTGCGCAGCAGGCGTTTTTCGATGTCGATGATGTCGTTAGCGCGTTCGGCCAGGTAGCTGCTTTGGACTTCCTGAAAGACCTTGGCATAGCGGCGGAGCGTGCGGCTGACGGCGTATTCCGGCGAATAATGCCGGTCGCGGATCATGGCGTCCAGTTCGCTGCGCAGGCGGGGATCGCGCAGCATTTCCAGATGGGCGGAAAAAATGGCCGCGTATTGCTGGCCCAATTCGCGGTGAATGGCGTCGCGGTTGGTGGCGATTTCCTCGCCAGCGGCGGCAATGGCGGCATCGAGGCGTTCGAGTTCGGTCTCGACCGCGTCGCGTGCGACAAATCGCCGGGGAATGCGAAATCCCTCGGTGTCCATGACCAGGGCCTCGCCAATGGCGACGCCCGGTGATACGGCTATCCCCTGAAGTCTCTGCATGTATAAATGATCCGCGCGTCCGGCGGGCAAAAACTGGCCTAACATTTCCCTCGCCGGCCCATCCACCCCCGGATGGTAAAAATCATCATCCAGACCAAAAATGGGGGTCGGGATGGGAATTCACACCCTAGGCTGGCGCGCTGGCGGGAAAATGAGCGGGGAGCTTGTCATGGGACAAGCGCCGCGCGTGACGGCAAATTCCGCCGACCAAACAGGGCCGGACCAACCCCGTGGGGTGGCCAGGCCGGGCTGGGACCTACCACGGCGGCGAGCGCATCTTTTCCGGGGAGCCGGGGAAAATCATGCGTGCGCCGCATTCGCTGGCAAGTCCTCTCGAACGACTGGCAAAATGAATAAACACCATAGCTTGACAGTACCGCGCGGCGGCACCGAGTGGCCGCGAACGTTTGCCCCTCCTGGGGCTCCCCGGAGGTGGCGCGCGGTAGGCATGGCAATGGGCATTTCAGGCGAACCGCGCCTCGCGGGGGGTTCGTGTGTGAAACGCCGTTGCCACTGTTACCTGCAACAAAAAATCTGTGACCGACATCAAAAAAATCCAATGCGGGTCACTCGCCAAAATTGGAGGCAAACAACCCGCCTATCGCATCCAGGGCCACTTCCGCGTCTGGTCCGGTGGCCTCAAACCGTAGTTCCGTTCCCTCGACCGCGCCCAGGGTAAGCATATTGATAATACTGCGGGCGTCGATCCGCTCGGAACCATGAATGATCTCTATCCGGCAAGGATATTGCTGGGCTAATTTAGCCAACAAATCCGCCGGCCGGGCATGCAACCCTTGCGGGTTGGTAACGACAAAGGTACGCGTGGCTGCGGGTGGGGTCATTACAACGACTGTACCATTGAAGGGGAAAACTGAACGGTATTTTCCCAGCGAATCCGAAGGCATTTTTCTGTGGTGCGAACGTCCCGCCGATCCGTCAAACATGTATTGAGGGACTGAACCGCAATCCCGCGGCGGCGAAGGCTTTTCCGTACTAATGGTGTCACCGTGCTAATGGTGCCCCTGCGCGTCCGCTTTTTCCAATAATTCCTGAATCTCCGCCTGGGATTTGGCGTTTTTTAGGGCGGTGCAAAAAGTATCATCCCGCAACAAGCGGGAGATGTTTTCCAGCGCCCGCAAGTGGTCCCCCGGACGATCCGGAGGCGAAACGAGCAAAAAAAGCAACTGCACTTTTTCGCCGTCCAGGCTTTCAAAATCTATCCCGGAGGGGCTAAGAGCCACGGTTCCCACCAGCTTGGCAACGCTGGGATGCTTACTGTGGGGGACGGCCACCCCCCGGCCAATTCCCGTGCTCCCCAACTCTTCCCGTTTCATGATGGCTTTATTTATGCTATCCAACTCTCCCAAGGGGAATTTTCCCGCGGCTTGCAAGGCTGAGGACATCTCACGGATGACGCTTTCCTTGGTGTTGGCGGAAAGTTTGGGGATAATCGCCGGATAACAAATGAAATCGGCAAACTTCATTGCCTACTTCCTTTCTGACGGACAAATTCAAAGGTGGCTGCTCGATATGGATGCGCACCGGTAAACGGCCAAAGTCGGCCCCTCGGCTCCGGTGTTGATAACAATGGGAAGCGGCCTTAACCGCGGGAATCCTGCAATTTTTCCTTGTATTTCCGGAGTTGCTGCTCCATTTTGTGCATGACCGCGTCCAGGGCCTTCGTGAGTTCCCCGGCCCGTTCCGTGGCCACAAACTCGTGCGAAGGCTCGACCGAAACCAGCAACTCCACCCCTACGGTTGCTTGCTGTTCCAAATCGACGATCGCCTGGATCATGGTGATCCGGTCGTAATAATGGGTCAAGTGCTCCGCTTTTTCGCGGATTTTTGCTTGATTGGCCTCGCTTAAATGGCCATGTCGTGCGGAAACTTTTACCTGCACCAGTGAAACTCCTGCAATAAAGTATTCCGTGTGGCGGCGGAAAATCCCGATGGGGATGATATCAACCACCGCTCCACGTGATTATCGTGCTCATTCAGCTATTCCCGCCCATCAACTACAAATGTGTCAGCGGAAAAAACCGCCTAGTCCCGATTTTAGCGTTTAGAGGCGGTTTGCTCAAATGGCTCTCGTTTTATCTCTTCATTTTGGCAAAAATCATACGCAGAAGGGGGCCAACCCGTTGGATCAAGTTTTTTTGCCCTACTGGGGCTATCCTGGCGATTCATCACTGTTTTACGGGTAAAATTGAAGCGGGGTGGGTGTGGTAGTTCCCCTTTTGGGGGGCGATATTCGTGCCAGCGGCCCGTCCGGTTATTTTCTTCAAATTTTATTCCCGTTTTTTTGCGATCACGTGTATGGCGGAAATTTCCAAATTGCAAGAACGAATTGCCGACTTGACCGAGCAAGAGCGGTTGCTCCGGCAAGGAGGCGGGGCCGCCGCCATCGCCAAACAACATGCCAAACAACGCGGCACCCCCCGCGAACGCATCAATCAATTGCTCGATCCCGGTTCCCCCGTGCTGGAGCTTGGTCTTTGGGCGGGGTGGCAAATGTACGACCAATGGGGGGGCGCACCGGCGGCCGGAGTGGTCACCTTGATCGGCATGGTGGCCGGGCGGCGACAAATGATCATTGCCAATGATGCCACGGTCAAGGCGGGGGCTTTTTTTCCGGCCACGGCTAAAAAAGTCTTGCGCGCCCAAAAGATCGCCTTTCAAAATCGCTTGCCATTGATATACCTGGTCGACTCGGCCGGGGTATTTTTGCCCTTGCAAGAAGATGTCTTTCCCGATGAAGACGACTTTGGGCGGATTTTTCGCAATAACGCCGTTTTGAGCGCGGCGGGAATTCCCCAACTGGCCGCGATCATGGGGAACTGCGTCGCGGGTGGGGGATATCTGCCGGTGCTCTGCGACCAGTTACTCATGGTCGAGGGCAGCGGCCTCTATCTGGCGGGACCCGCGCTGGTCAAAAGCGCGATCGGTCAAGAGACCGATCATGAAACCCTCGGCGGGGCGGGCATGCACGCCCGCATGAGCGGAACCATTGACGCCCGTTTCCCCGATGAAGCCAGTTGCTTACAGGCCCTGAGGGATCTGTGCGGCATGGCACGGGAAGATGCGCCAGATCCGGCGGCACCGTTTACCCGCGGCCCCGCGCGGGATCCCGCGCGCGACCCCGCTACCCTGGAAACCTTTTTGACCGGGGAAAACCAAGGGGAATACGACATCCGCGCGGTCCTGCGGGGAGTTGTGGATGCCGAGTCCTGGGCGGAATATAAGCCAGAGTATGGACAGACGGTGGTCTGCGGCATGGCCCGCATTGGCGGGTATCCGGTGGGAATCGTGGCGAATCAAAAACAGCGGGTCAAAAATGCCGAGGGTCGATACGAGTTTGGCGGCGTGCTGTACGTCGAAAGCGCGGAAAAAGCCGCGCGGTTTGTCATGCTGTGCAATCAGCAATGGCTGCCGCTGGTTTTTTTGCAGGATGTCAATGGCTTTATGGTGGGTAAAGAGAGCGAGCAAGCGGGCATCATTAAGGCCGGGGCCAAGCTGGTCAACGCCATTTCCAATAGTCGCGTCCCCAAAGTGACGGTGATTACTGGCGGTTCCTTTGGCGCGGGAAACTACGCCCTCTGCGGCAAGGCCTTTGATCCGCGGTTTATTTTTGGCTGGCCCCTTGCCAAATGCGCGGTCATGGGGGGAGCGCAAGCCACCAACACCCTGACCGAGGTCATGCAAAAAAGCCTTACCACGACAGGCCAAGCGCCTCCTGACAAGGAAGCAATCGAATTGCTCCGTGCCCAAGTCCAGGCCGATTACCAACGCCAAATGGACGTCCGCTATGCCGCCGCGCATGGTTGGGTGGATGCGATCATCACTCCCGTGGAAACCCGGGGCGTGCTCATTCAGGTGCTGGATATTGTCACCCGGTCCGTCAGCACCGAGCCTAGCCGCTGGGGGGTGTTTCAAGTGTGAGTGAACTAGCGCCCATTGCTGATTTGGGGGGGGTGGTTCTCTGTGGAGGGGAAAGCACCCGCATGGGCCAGCCGAAGGAATGGCTTTTGCTGGGGGAGGAACCGCTGTTAACGCGAGTTTGCCGCTTGCTCAGTAACTGCGTCGATCCCTTGGTGGTGGTGGCCGCGCCCGGGCAACGGTTGCCGCCACTCCCCGCCCAAGTGCGGATTCTACGCGATCCCCAACCTCAGGCTGGACCGTTGGCGGCGGTGGCGGCGGGACTAAAGCATCTTCAAGGGAATGTGAGCGCGGCTTTTGTCACGGCCTGTGATATGCCGTTTCCCCAGCGGGGGGTCATCAGCCACCTTTTCGCCAAATTAACGCGGTACGCGGTGGTAGTGCCCGTGGCAGACGGGTATCACCAGCCGTTAATGGCTGTCTACCGGACCGATTTAGCGGAAACTTTTGCTGGAATGGCCCAGCATGGAGAAAAAAGCCTGTGGCGCGCCCTGCGGACGGTTGCGGGGGACGGCACGCCCCCCGCGGAGGGATGGGGGATCAAGCACGTTTCAGTGGCGGAAATTTGCCAGCATGACCCCGAGTTGCGTTCGTTGCTAAATATCAATACGCCGCGGGATTGGGAGCATATTCAACAGATGTTTCATCCTTAAAGGGGAGCGGACAGATTTTGAACACCGTGGTGTGTCCACTGCAAGGACTTTTTCCACGCCGAAAAATCGATCCAGGGCCGCCCCGTTGGTGGGGAAGGGGGGGTTATGCCGCCCGGGAGGATTGTTAAGGGGAGATTTTGGGGCCACTTTGTCGTAAACCGCAAGGAATCTCCTGTATTTTGGGGGTGGCGGCGGGGAAATAACCTACACTTGGTCAGTTTCCGCGGTGGCGGTGCCATCCCGCGCTGCGCAATGCCCTGGCTTTGAGATCTTTGAGCGGCACACCACGAATTTTCATTTTGTCGTCAGGATTGTGACCATGTCCCTGTCCAAATGTTCCATCTTGCTGGTCGATGACGATCCCACCGTGCTGCGGATCTTGCAAATGTATTTGAATGCGGACGAATATGAAGTCAACTCGGCCGAGGATGGCCTTGCCGCCTGGGAACAAATCAATCAGCGCTGTCCCGATATTTTGATTACCGATTGGAATATGCCCCGCATGGATGGCCTGGAATTGTTGCGGCGGGTGCAACAGGCCAAGCTGCCGCATTTTGTTTATTCCATTTTATTGACAGCGCGGAATAGTTCAGAGGATATCGCCACGGGGCTAGAGGCCGGATCCAACGACTACGTGTCCAAGCCTGTCTCTCCGGTGGAGTTAAAGGCCCGCTTGCGGGCGGCGCAGCGAATCGTGCAATTAGAGCGCAACTTGCGACAGTTGTCCGAATCGGACTCGCTGACCGGAGCCATGAACCGGCGCACTTTTCACACCCAGCTTACGCGGGAATGGTCCCGCGCCGAACGTTTTGAAAGCGATCTAAGCGTGGTGGTTTTGGATGTGGATTTTTTTAAGAAAGTCAACGACGAACATGGCCACCACGCGGGGGATATGGTGCTGGTCGCCGTGGCAAATTTACTAAGGGAATGCTGCCGACCCAGTGATTATGTCTGCCGGTTCGGGGGAGAGGAATTTGTCGTCCTGTTAACCCAAACCGACGAAGCCGGAGCCGCGACTTGGGCGGATCGGTTTCGCCTGCGCCTGGCGCAAACATTGGTATTTAGCGGCGAAAAAACCTTGCAAATCACGGCCAGCTTTGGCGTGGCCCAAAAGTTGGAGGACACGCCAGATCCCGACAAATTGATCGATCAGGCGGACCAGGGACTGTTAGTGGCCAAGCGCACCGGCCGCAACCGGGTGATTCGCTATTCCCAACTGAATGATCCCATGCTGGATCCCTTTGGCAATGCCGAATTAGAGGACCACCCGCTGGCGCGGATTCCCGCGCGCGATGTGATGACCACGCTGGTCATGTGCCTCAACCAGCACGACAGCATCATGCAAGCGGTCGAATTAGTCCTGCAATTGCGGATTGCCAGCGTTCCCGTCGTGGATGACGATGGCAAACTGGTCGGCATCGTCAGTGAAAAGGACATCATGCTGTTGGATGTGGGACTGGACGGTTGGCGCAAGACCGTCGGCGATATCATGGTCACCAATGTCGTGGCTTATGACGAGCAAACCCCGGCCAAGGAAATATTTGAATTTTTGTGCCGCGTCTCCATCCGCCGCGTGGTCGTCGTCCGCGGGGGGCAACCGGTGGGAATTATCAGTCGCGATTCCTTCTTGCGATGGTTTTCCAACTGGATCCAAGCCAACAAAACAATAGATTCATTCGATGCCGATACGGACGGCGGTAGACGTCCCTTGCGCAGCATGGAGGCCACCATCTCCACCCTCATGCGTCAAAGCCAATATTTGTTGGACCAACTGCAGACCACAGAATCTGTTGAAGATGTGGTCCCCTATGTAGTCGGCGGAGCCACCTGCATGCAGGATCTGGTGAACGATCTGTTGGGCCACTGCCAACAGGTCTTTCAGCCTTAAGTTGTCCCTGGCTGACGCGGCGGGCTGAGATAGTTGTCCCTGGCTGACGCGGCGGGCTGAGATTTCTTGCGCCGCCCACCCTCTCCCTGCCTGCCAAGTGCTGTCTATGATAATGTTTTGACCCGGAAATTCTTTCCGGGCAATGACTCCTGCGGGCATTCAACATCCGGGCAACAGCATTTTTTCCGGCTAAATTGTGGTACAGTGGCCATGCGCATCGCGATCGTGGGAAGTGGAATCTCTGGTTTGACCGCCGGTTATCTGTTGCATCGCCATCACCAAATTACACTCTTGGAGGCTTTGCCCACCCTGGGGGGGCACACCCATACCGTTCAGGTGGAACACGCGGGAAATCGCTGGAATATGGATACCGGCTTTATGGTGTACAACACCCGCACTTATCCGCTCTTTTCACGGTTATTGAACGTATTAGGTGTAAAGACCCAGCCCAGCGATATGAGTTTTGGCGTTAGTTGCGAGCGAACCGGTTGGGAGTATTGCGGGTCCGATTTTAACAGTTTGTTTGCCCAGCGTGTGAATTTACTCCGGCCCCGTTTTTGGGGAATGCTGGCCGAGATTCTGCGCTTTAACCGGCTGGCTCCGCGATTATTAAATGAGCCGGTGGAACCAACGTTGGGTCAGTACCTCCAAGCGGAACGCTTTGGCACGGCATTTACCGAACTCTATTTGCTGCCCATGGCGGCGGCGATCTGGTCCGCCGATCCCCGCGACATTCTCAATTTGCCAGCTCGGTTTTTTGTAAGATTCTTTGTCAATCATGGTTTATTGCAATTACAGGACCGGCCTGTGTGGCGGGTTATTATCGGCGGCGCGAGAAACTATGTGGAGGCCCTCACCGCTCCTTGGGTCTCCTCGATTAGGTTAAATTCCCCCGTCCGTCGCGTGGAACGCCACGCCTCCGGGGTGTTGGTGACCAGCACCGGCAACCAAGCGGAACATTTTGACCAGGTGATTTTTGCCACCCATAGCGACCAAACCCTACGGATTTTGGCGGATGCCACCCCCGCCGAGCGCGAAATTTTATCTTGCCTTCCTTATCAGTCCAATCGGGCGATCCTGCACACCGACACCCGGCTATTGCCGCGTAGTCGCCGCGCATGGGCCAGTTGGAATTATCGCGTCTCCCGTTCATCGGGGCAGCCAGCGGCGGTAACGTATTGGCTCAATCGGTTGCAATCGTTGGATGCGCCCGTGGAATTTTTATGTTCCCTCAATCCCGAGCGCGATATTGATCCCCGGCGTGTTATCCGGGAATTGACGTTTGAGCATCCGATTTTTACCGCCGCGGGGATTTCCGCCCAGGCGAGGCACGGCGAGATAAGCGGTCACAACCGAACGCACTATTGCGGCGCGTATTGGCGGAATGGTTTTCACGAAGATGGTGTCTGGAGCGCGATGCGGGTGGCGCGTGGATTGGGCGTCGATGGCGAAGCGGAATTCAACTTAGCCGAAGGACCGTCTAACGTAACATCCCGGGAAAAAGCCCAAGTTACCACAGATGCGAGTATGAAAGGTAAAAACCCCCTCCCCGTTTACTCCTTTGCCGGATATTAACGTCCCTTGGTGGCAAGTAAGCCGAGCTGAAAAAAGTCAATTTTTATTTCATAAAATTTGAATCCCAGCGGTTTTTCGCAAAATAGGACCCGCAGCATTCGCTAAAACTAGCCGCGACGCATCCTATGGGTCAAAATGCCGAAAAATTCAGTACTTGTCCAAACTGGACAAAGTGCTAAAGTTGGTTGTAAATGGGTATCATCCCAGGCGTTTGTTGGGTAAATTTTGTGCCTTTACGCTAGTTGCATGCAAAGCGCGCTCTATTTTGGTCATTTAAGCCATCGTCGCTTTGTCCCATGGTCCCACGCCTTTACCGCTCGGGGTTTTTGGTTGTATTTGGATTTGGCGGAAGCCCCCCGGGTGTTTGCCGGACGCTGGTTTTGGGGGATAAATCAAGCCCGCTGGGCCACGTTTTTGCGACGGGACCATTTTGGCGATCCGGCGGTTCCGCTGGAAGAGTCGGTGGCGGAACTCGTTTCCACCCGGACAGGCGAGCCACCCCGGGGACCGGTCCGATTGCTGACTTTTTTACGCATGGGGGGATATTACTTTAATCCCTTGACGGTTTATTACTGCTTTGACGCCGCGGACCAACGGGTCGAAACAATCGTGGCGGAGGTTAGCAACACACCCTGGTTGGAGCGGCATTGCTATGTGCTGCGTCCGGGGGAATCCAGCAACATAGATAACACTGCCGGACAGGCCAATCATTTTTCCTCGCAATGGGCCAAGGAGTTTCATGTCTCGCCGTTTATGCCCATGGACCATGAATACCGGTGGCATTCGACATTGCCCGGCGACCAGTTGGCAATTCAATTGGAGAACTGGCGGGGCACCGCGCGGCAGTTTTCCGCGTGTTTGACGTTGCGACGGACCGAAATCTCGGGCCGGGCGCTGGCATACGCCCTCTGCCGCTATCCGCTGCAACCCTTGGCGGCCACGGCGGGGATTTATTGGCAGGCGCTCTGTCTATGGTGGAAAGGAGCCCGCTACTATCCCCATCCCGGCGCCACTCTCGATTCCGCGCCGACTTCCCCGGCCAGTCCTCCCCTGGTCAACAGTGCGTAGCGCCGTTTTCGCAATCATCCCGTTAAATCTTAGTTGCCATTTGACTTTGTCTGATTTTTCATTTTTTCCGCAAGCTTTTTTGCCTTAAATTCGTTATGCAATCTGGTTCGCCAAGCCTGCCGCAGTCTCCCGCCGTACCGTTGCGTTTACTGCCCATCCATCCACGACGCCCCGAGGAAAATAGTTCCCACCCCGTGGTCTCGCGGGAGAAAAACTCGTGGTTTTACCGCCGCTGGCAACAAGCATTTTGGGGGCGATTGAATCGGTTACGCGCGGGGACCCTCGTGCTGCGCGAGGGAAACGTTGTAAAAACATTTGGCCGAACCGAGATTGCATCCAGCGCTCCGCCTACCCGCCCCGCCGGTCAAGTTGATTTGGCGACTATGTTTGCGGATGACTGCTTCTCGCAGATTCCGCCGGTCTCGGTGGAAATACTAAATCCCCGCTTGTATGGCGAATTGGCCCTGGGGGGAAGCCTGGCTGCGGGAGAGACTTACGCCCGTGGTTGGTGGCGGGCAAGTGAACTAACGGACTTTTTGCGGTTGATGCTCCGCAACACCCAGGAGTTGCGGCTGGATGGAGGGTCCGCCTGGCTGAAACGGGTGGGGCATGTGTTGCTGCATTGGTGGCAACGCAATACCGTTCGCGGCAGCCGCCAAAATATCTCCGCGCATTATGATCTAGGGAACGATTTTTTTGCCCAGTTTCTCGATCCCACGCTGTCCTACTCTTGCGCGCGATTTAGCACCCCCCAAACCGATCTGGAGTCCGCCTCACTGGCCAAAATTGACGACTTGTGCCAAAAACTGGATTTACGCGCAGGTGATCATCTGCTGGAGATTGGCACTGGCTGGGGGGCTTTTGCTCTGCATGCGGCGCGCAAATACGGTTGCCGGGTGACCACCACCACCATTTCGCGCGAGCAAGCCGCGCACGCCCGCGCCAAAATCACCAACGCGGGTTTATCCGACCGGATCACCCTCTTGGAGCAAGATTATCGCCAGTTACGCGGACAATATGACAAATTGGTCTCCGTGGAAATGCTGGAAGCCGTGGGCCACCAATTTTATGATCGGTATTTTTCCCAATGCGCGCAGCTTCTCAAGCCCGGGGGAAAGTTTGCCCTGCAATCCATCACGATAGCCGATCAAAAGTTTGACCAATATCGCCGGGGGGTTGATTTTATTCAGCGATATATTTTTCCCGGCGGCTGTTTACCCAGCGTGACCGCCATTTGCCAATCCTTGACGCGGGCCACGCGGCTAAGGGTTGTCCAGCTAGAGGATCTTTCGGCGCATTACGCTCACACGTTGGCTTTGTGGCGGCGGGAGTTTAATAAGAATCTGGATAAAATACGCGCATTAGGTTATCCGGAGACGTTTTTGCGGTTATGGGAGTATTACTTTTGTTACTGCGAGGCGGGATTTCGCGAGCGGCAGATTGGCCTGGCGCAGTTAGTATTGGCCTAGAGGTGCCTCCCTATTTTTTGCGCAACAGCGGATTGTTGAGTTGCTCATCGGGAATGAGTAACTCGGGGATGACCCGCCCCCCAATGACGGTTTCGTCGAGGATGCGATCGACATCGGCGGCGGTGACATGGCCGTACCAGATTTCCTGGGGATACAGAACCAGGCAAGGCCCGAGTTCGCACTGGTCCAGGCAGCCAGCTTTGTTGACGCGAACCGCAGGAGAAAGTTTGCGGGCCGCCGCCGCGGATTTAAGCTTTTCACGAAGTTCTTCGTTGCCCGCGGGATCACAACAGCCACGGGGATGCCCATCGGAACGCTGATTGCAGCAGACAAAGAGATGGCAGGTAAATTTGGGCATGGCCGCGAAATTGAGCCAAATAAAGTAAAGAAACAGTAGCCGCAAGAAATACAAGAATAGCAAGAAGTTACAGTCAACGTTAGCCGCAAGAAATAAAAGAAATATGCAAATTACATAAAATTTCAAGTTGTATTAGGCGTCATTCAGAAAATTCGCGGGACTTTTTGGCTCTCGCGGTGTTTAATAGTTTCACCGAAATCAACAACTCAACGGTAAATTTCAGGATTTTTTGCCATGTCCCGTATTGCCAGCACTCGCGCGAGTTCTTTTTCCTCCGGCTGGAGCCTGTTGCTTTGCCAGGCATTGCTATTTAGCCAGAGTCTGTTTTTTTGCGAAGTCACGGCGCTCTCCGCCGAAGATTGGGCCCGTTTTCGCGGCCCCAATGGGAGCGGCATCAGTAATGAGACCGTCCCAACCACCTGGAGCGATACCGAAAACCTGAAATGGAAAACCCCCTTGCCCGGTTATGGCTCTTCCAGCCCCATCATCGTGGGCGATAAGGTGTTTGTCACATGTTATTCCGGTTATGGGACCGAAGGGGGGGGGAATCAGGAAAATTTGCGGCGGCATCTGGTCTGCGTGAATCGCGTGGATGGCAAGATTCTGTGGGATAAAACCGTGAACGCTATCTTGCCCGAGGATGACGCCCAGGGCTTTTTAAATGAGCATGGTTATGCCAGCAGCACGCCCACCAGTGACGGTGAGCGGGTGTATGTCTTTTATGGCAAGAGCGGGGCGTTGGCATACGACCTAGAAGGGAACCAACTCTGGCAGGTTTCCCTTGGTACGCAATCCAGCAACCGCCGTTGGGGATCGGCCGCCAGCCCAATTTTGTATCAGGATTTGGTGATTATTAACGCGTCGGAGGAAAGCCTGGCGATTTATGCCCTTGATAAAAAAACGGGCGAGGTCAAATGGAAGTCCCCCGGCGACACGCTGGAACTCAGCTACAGCACGCCGATCCTGGTGGAGCAACCCAATGGCAAGACCGAACTGGTCGTGCAGGTGGCGAACGAGGTTTGGGGGCTAAATCCGGAGAACGGCAAGCTAAAATGGTTCGCCCAGGTACCAGTGCCGGGAAATGCATCCCCCAGCGCGGTCGCGCATGACGGGGTGGTTTATGTGACCGGTGGCCGGGGGGGCGGATCGGCGGCGGTCAAAACCGGCGGACGCGGGGACGTCACGGCGACGCATGTGGTTTGGACCAGCAATCAAGGCTCTTATGTCCCGTCACCCGTGGTTCACGATGGCAAATTGTATTGGGTGGACGAAAAAGGGTTGGCGGTCTGCCTGGATGCGGCCACCGGCAAGGAAGTTTATCGTCAGCGGATTCGGGGGAACGAGGATTTTCGCGGGAACGCGTTTTACTCCTCGGTGGGCCTGATCGGGGATAAGCTGTACGCCGTCAGCCGCCGCGCGGGAACGTTTGTTTACGCGCCGGGGGAAAAGTTTGAACAACTGGCCCAAAACCAATTTGCCGATGATGCCACCGACGCGAATGCCAGCCCCGCGGTCTGCGGGGGGAATTTGTTTATCCGAACGAATAAGTATCTGTACTGCGTGGGAAAGTGAGACGAGGGGGAGACGTGAGTCTCCCGGTATGGCGAGCGGGAGACGTGAGTCTCCCGGTATGCACGGAATTCACTATCTAACCCCAGTCTCTTACTTTTACTTTTCCAGTACACGTTCATTTTCAAAAAGTTCATGTGCCCAAGTTAAGAGCGGACTTTTTTGATTCTGAATATACCGCACAACCGCTCGAATTGCGTTTTCACCTGTGATCTTTCGCTTCGAGCCGGATTGAGTCCACCAAGCTGGCGGGGGACTATCCACCTGAACTTGATTCAATTTGCGACTGCCATAGCTCTTAAAATCGCCCAGTATTTTTTCAGGGATCGGATCTCCGGGTACTCCTACAATTAAATGGATATGATTGCGCATTATTGCCACTGCGAATAATGTCCAATTCCGAACATTTCCGGTTTCTAAAAACTGTGGCAGTAGTTGTTCCGCATGCATTCTTGTTAGATAAACTGGCGGCTGTTTAAGTAGAGAGTGCGAATAGCACGCCAAGGGTTCAACTGAATGATCTATACTTGTGCCTGGTCGATTATGAATAAAGTTACGGCCAGCTAAAGTGCGCTGTTTGGTGACAAAGCCGCGTTCCTCGCCAGGCAACCATGTCCCATACGTTGTCCAAGTCAAAAACCAAATACGGTCGATATTTTTCATACATCACAAAACAAGTTGATTTTGGGAAATGTTCTTCACCTTTCAGGTAGTGTACATATGTTCTGAATGAGTGTCAAGAGTCCAGAAGAAAAACAATCAAGAAAAATGGTCGGATTACTGACCGCTACCGGTAGCGCTGATACCGGCAGGCTAATGCCTGCCGCTCGCCGTTACCGGCAGGCTAACGCCTACCGCTCGCCCCTGCCCCCCCCTACGCCGGTGTATGCCGGAACTTACGCACACGGCCGTAAGGCACCCATTCCAGCACGTAGAGGCTCCCCTGGGAGTCGACCGTCAGGGCATGGGGTGCCTGGAACTTATCGGCCAGGCCATGCTGGAACAGTTCCGCCTGTTGGCCCTTGCCGTCGCCGAGGACCGCGGCCGGTTTGTCGTCAGGCGTGATGATTGTCACCATGCTAGCCAGGTCGGGAATATACAAGTGCCCGCCATGCTGGTAAAAGCAGCAAGGATTACGGACGAAGTCGCCGCTGACGGTTCGCTTGTATTTTAGATCAAGATCAAACACCTCGTAGCGGCCATTGGCCCGGTCAGCGATGTACACTTCCGGTTCCTTGCCTAGCGTACTCACCCAGACGCCGTGGCAGGTGCTAAACTGGCCATGTTCCTTGCCGGGACCCCCGATCGTTTTTAGGTGTTTAAAGTTCTTATCAAAGCGGCTGACGCGCTGGCTGCCGTAACCGTCAACCACGTAAATATCGCCATTGGGTGCAATCGCCACATCGGTGGGGTTGGACCAATCAAACTTTTGGGCAGTTGAATTTTCTTGTTCCACATTGCCAATGGTATACAGCACCTTGCCGTGCAGGTCGGTCTTGTACACGCGGGCACCGATGCGGGGACTGCCATTACCACCGGCTACGTTTTCGGTAAAGTACAGGAACTCTTCGTTTCCTTCCTTGCTCCAATACAAGCAGTGCGCGGTGTCCTTGATCTGTTGGGTGTCATAGCCAATGTGGTCACCAAAGTCCTTGCTCCAAGTTTCCAGCAGTTTCCCCTCGCGGTCAAAGATCGCCACGCAAGGAGAGGTGGAGCGGGTGGTCACATAAATGCGGTCGGCGGCATCCGCGACAATTCCGCAACCAAAGCCAAAGGACATCCCCTCGGGCAATTTGCCCCAAGTCGGGTCGAGGGTAAAGGTCCACTCGCCGCTGCCGAGTTTTGCGGGGTTTTGGGCCTGGATGGCGGCGTTTTTCTTGGCTAATTCGTTTTGCACCGCCGCGCGGGCGTCCGCTTCGGCGGCGCGAACTTTGGCTTCCTCGGCGGCCCGTTTAGCCCGGATCGCGTTTTCATCGGCGGCCGACAGGTTCGCGGACGAACCATCGAGTAACGCGCTCCCTACAAAAATCCCGCCGGCGGTCGTGGCTCCCAGTTTTAATAGATCGCGGCGCTGCAACTTGGCGGGAAATAAAAATTCGTGGCTCATGGTTGACTCGAGTGGTGGGGAGGTGTTGGGGACGAGTGGGGGATGTGTGGGATGAACAATTTGCGATTTAACGCGCGGCTCTTGGCCGCAGACATAAATTACATGATTTTTTGGCCAAAGGGAAAGAGAATTGTGGAGTGAGGAGAGGAAATTTTACGGAACATGGCATTTTGCAAGTGGGTTGCAGGTTGTCTAAAGCTAAAAACTCGTTTCGGGTGATGCTTGTCAGATTGTTAGGCTTCAACGTGATCAATTAGTAAAAATGATGATTTCCCGAATTCTGAGCTTGATATACTGTACTTAAACTTCCCCGTTGTAACTACATACTATAGGAGTGTTTTTATGTCACAATCCGATCATTCTCGCTTTGGTAGCCAATTTCATAACGAGTATATTGAAGATGCGAATGAACAACGCGGCAATATTTATAATTCGGTTCCAGAACATTCTGGTCAGACGGCTGGAGATTCGAAGCAAGCGAATGCACCAATAAATGAATTGCAGAAGTTTACCGTCTTATTTAAGGAGGGTAAGTCCTTTGCGGTTTGGGGTCATGAGTTGAAATACGAAAATAATGCACCCACAGGACCAGTTGTTTATTCAATTGTCAAGCTAGTCCAACGAGGTGAGAAGTCCATCGAAACCGTTGTAGCGGTTTTTAGCGCTTGGGATATTGCAGGAATAATTCAGGGTGAATTGCCTGCAACATTAGAAAAATCATAATGGCACTATTTCTGCTTGCAACTCACTCCCCGATCACCTTCACCAGCACCCGTTTGTCGCGCCGACCGTCGAATTCGCCGTAAAAAATCTGCTCCCACGGGCCAAAATCCAGCTTGCCGCGCGTCACCGCCACAACCACCTCCCGGCCCATGATCTGCCGCTTTAAGTGCGCGTCGGCGTTGTCCTCCCCCGTCCGGTTGTGCGCGTAGCGCGCGGGGGACGCGTCAAAGGGGGCTAGTTGCTCCAGCCAGCGTTCGTAATCGGCATGCAGGCCGCGCTCGTCGTCGTTAATAAATACGCTGGCCGTGATGTGCATGGCATTGACCAGGCATAGCCCCTCCTGGATGCCGCTGCGCGCGACCAGTTGGGCCACCGTGTCGGTAATGTTCAGAAATCCCCTCCGCGCGGGGATGTGAAACGTCAGGTATTCGGTGAGGGATTTCATGGAATCATTATTTTATCCGGAGTCGTAGGGCGGAACGAGTTCCGCCAAAAATCGTAGTTCCGCCGTAGTCAAAGGTGTTTTCACACATCGGATTCCGGTTTGAAAGTATTCTCATACACGTCAGATCACGATCCTCCCTACATTAAGTGTTGAATTGTGAACGGTGCCAGAAACGATAAATTGCGGTTGATACCACGCCCAAGCATAACCCCAGACCCAGCATGCCCGCCAACTCCCCGTACCGCACATAAAAGCTCAGCCAGTCGCGCGGGGGGTCCGCGAAAATTTGTGCCCGCACGATTAAGATATCCGGGGCGTGCCGTTTTCCCTGGGCGGTAATTCTACCCAAGGGGTCGATCGCCGCGGAAAAGCCGGTGTTCGCCGCAATGAGCATTGGCCGCCGCGTCTCCACTGCGCGAAACACCCCGCACACCAAATGCAAATCCAACTCGCTACTGCCAAAGAACCAGCCGTCGTTGCTCAGATTCACCAGCACATCCGGCGTTTCGCCAGCGGCGTGCAGTTCCAGCATTTGCCTGCGGATCACTTGGGGCAGCACGTTTTCATAACAAATACTAGGGGAGATGCGGACTGGCGGGCTAGCAGCGGGGGGCGGGGCGATTTGTGGCGAAATCCCCGTGACGGGACCGGCGACTGGCACTGGTAGACTACGGGCCGCGATTCCCGGATTGAGACCCCTCCCCACCGGTGTTAATTCATAAATCCAAGGAAAGTAGTAACCCAGCGGCATATATTCGCCGCACAGGACCAGATGCCGTTTGTCATAAAAGTCAAGACTTGTTGAATTACCGCTCGGCGCAGGCATTCCCGCAAACAAAGCGGCCGAGTTATAACGCTCGAATCGCGGTTTGTTATTTGCCAGTTCCTCCAAAGTGCTTTTTAAAAAGTGGACGCGTTCCGCACCGATCAAAAAACTACCAATCGTGGCCTGGGGAGCTACCTCCCCCTGGGAGACGCGGGGTAGAAAAACCGTCCGCGACCAAAGAAAATCTTGTAACTGCCGGGCAACCTTGTCGGCAAATTCCGCTGGTGGCATTTTCAGCTCGGGCGGCGGCAAAAAGTCTTCCGCAAACGACGAAAGGGGATAGCGATAGATTGATTCCGGCCAGACTAGTAAATCGAGTTGCCGCACTGGTTGTGGCAGCATGGATAACTGTTGTTCCACGCGAGTGACATGAGCGGCCAGCTCTGGCGGGATGAAAACTTTCGGGTCGCTCTGACGCCGGACGGCCAACCCGACCGCTTGGGTCAAATCGCCATACTCCCGCATGACGGGCGTGGTTTTGTCGGTGTCGGGATCAAAAGTCGTGTCGTAGTTTCCCTGGATCAGCGCCGCGGTCATGACAGGTTGAAGAGATTGTCGCAGGGCAAAGTGCCCATAAATCAAAACCGCGGCCAAAACTCCTCCGCCGATCACTCCCTCGCCGATCATTTGGCGTCGGCAGATGCGCTCATGCCAGAGGGCGCTGGCCAGCCAGGCCGCCGGTAGCAGCACCACCCCGCTGACCAGCGTCGTACCCCCAAGCTCGGCCACTTGGATAAGCGTTAGCCAGCGATGCTGTGTATGCGCCAGGCAGGCCATGCTAAAACCGCTCAGAAACCACTGCCGCGCAAATTCCAGTCCCATCCAAACCAAGGGTGCCGCCAGCGGTAGCGACCACCGCCAGCGGTGGACCGCCACGCGTGAGATTGCCACCAACAAGGGTAAGTACACCGCCAAGTACGCGCATAAGAGCACGCCCGCGATAGCCGTCATCCAATGTGGCAATCGCAGCCAATGTAACACCAGCAGCCAATGGACCATCCCGGCTAGATAAAGCGATAAATACGGCCGCCAACCGGGAAGTCGCGGCAATGCGATTAAGCGCAGCCAGGGAAGCGTGGCCACCCATGCCAATGGCCACAAATCGATGGGAGGAAAGCTCAGCGCCAGCAGGACACTCCCCAGCATGGCGGAGAACAGCGTGCCATGTAAAACCTCTTGCCACGGGGAGCCGGGGCGAGCGGCTGGCGGTAGCGTGGTGATTGATGCATCTTCCATGACAGTTGGCTTTCTTTGAATATATTTGCGCTATGTCCACGCGGCAAAATATGATTTTACACAGCGCAATCAGGGCGCGTTGATTTTGCGTTTTAAAATAAAGGTAAAACCTCTACGTTATCCCCGGGAAAATACTCCTTATCGCCCGCGGGAAAGGCAATCAGCCCCTCCGCCAAGGCGTACGCCAGCAAATCCGCCGAGCCAGCGCTCTTGAGTGGCATCGCCCAGATGTGCGCGCCCCGTTTTTCCAATCGCGCGGGAAAATACGTGGGCCGGTCGCCACGATGGATAAAATCGTTGGCCAATAGCGCTGGCTGGGTGGAAATAGCCTTTTCCACATACAGGCCGCGTAGGGCGGCAATCGCCAGTTTGACAAATAGTTCGCAGCAGACACCGCTACTGACGGGATTTCCTGGCAGGCCAAAGACCAGCGTGCGTGTTCGTGTGATTTCCGGCGCGATTTGGTTTTCCGGCTCATACACGCCAAACCACAGCGGTTTACCTGGTTTGAGACGAATTTTATGAAAGACTTTGCGGACTCCTAATTCTTGTAACACTTGGGGGACCAGGTCGAGCAGTCCCGCCGATACGCCGCCGGACAACAGCAAAATATCCGCATTTAAGCCCAGCGTAATTTTTTGCCGTAATTCTGGCAAATTGTCCCGGGCAATGCCAATGACCCGCGGTTCGCCCCCTGCGATGTGAATAGCCGCTTGCAACAAATGGCTGTTGCTATTGCGTATTTGCGCCCCCACGGGTTCTTGCCCAATCGGCACCAATTCATCCCCCGTGCTTAGTATAGCCACGGTCGGACGGGGATGGACCGCCACAGTGGTGATTCCTTGATCAGCCAAAAGTCCAATGCACGCGGGAGAGAGAGGTTGTCCAGGCTGCAACAAGCTTTGCCCCGCCGAGATGGCTGCCCCTTTTTTTAAGATATTTTGACCAGCTTTTGTGCTTTCCAAAAGTTGGATCGTATGGGGTTGGTCGCCACTGAATGAAGCATTTGCCAACTTTTCCGCGTTAGCGGTCAGATCAACCGGACGTGTCCGTTCGTGCATGACCACGGCGGCGGTGCCCGTGGGGATAGGTGCTCCGGTCATAATCCGCGCGCACTGACCCGCCAGCAGGGGGGTGTGCGAAACCGCTCCAGCAAAAATTTCCTGAGTGACCTGCAGGATTTCTCCCTCGCCTAGATTGGCGTCACCGACGGCATAGCCGTCAACCATAGCTTTGCTAAATGGAGGGGAGTCCCCGGTACTATGGATCTCCTCCGCCAAGACCAGATGGATAGACTTATCTAGGGGCAAAGTCGTTGCCGTCAAAGGCTTTACGACAGAAAGTACCGTTTCCCGGGCGGCGGCAACGCTAAGTAAATCTGGCATATATCAACGCTGAGCGGATTCTTTGGGGAAGGGAAACATGCCCCAATTGAGCTGGGGCAATAGCATTAAGTCTTTTAGCAGTATTATGTTATGTTTCGTGGAAGGATGGCAATGGGGAAAAGTTATACCCGGTGAGCAAAAACTCCTACGGCACGGGGGAACAAAACGGGCGGGTTACAGGAAAACTATGTTTTTGGTAGATTTGTACATGGAAAACGCCAGTATTATCGTCGGCGGGAGCAGCAGGGCAAAAAGTGTTAGCGGATGGAAGTTGATGTGGCACGAAGGATTGCCAAACATCATGCCGGGCGATTTGTGCCATAAAAACGAGTTGCAGGAAAGGATGAGCCAGGGGGGCTGGATGGATTAGGGAAGTTATCGGATCGGCTAAGCCAGCCTCAGGGAGTTTTCCACACCAATCGCCAGAATTCCGCCGATATTTGAGATTGCTAGATTATTTTGACCGACGGACCCTTTGCACCATGCCAGCTTCATTGTCCATGATTTTTTGGCCGGGCAAAAAGTAATTCTATTTGAATTACGTTTCCAAACCGCAAATTCACCAGCTTTCCCGCGTTGATCGGGCAATCGAGCTGAAATGAGCATTACAACGGAAATGCATCGCGACTTACTGCCAGGCTCTTTTTTTGGTCCCTCCAACCTGGTGGATTTGCTTCAACACCGGGCGATGCACCAGGGGCATGATCGGGCCTATACGTTTTTAGTCGATGGTGAAAACGAAGAGTTACATTTGACCTATCGCGAGTTGGACCGCCAGGCTCGTGCGATAGGGGCCAGATTGCAGGCGGAAGGCTACACGGGAGAGCGGGCGATCCTGTTGTATCCCGCCGGGTTGGATTTTATCGCGGCATTTTTTGGCTGTTTGTATGCGGGGGTGGTGGCTGTTCCAGCCTATCCCCCGCGGCGTAATCGCAATCTCCAGCGTATCCAGGGAATTAGCGTCGATGCCCAGGCCCGCGTAGCCCTGACTAACCAGGAAACCCTGAACCGCACGTTGGATATTTTGGATGAAACGCCCCACCTGCGGCAAATGAAATGGCTGGCCACCGATCAATTGGAACCCAATGGTGAAAAGTCATGGCAAAAGCCCCTCGTTAATGGGCAAAGCCTGGCTTTTTTGCAGTATACCAGCGGCTCGACGGGATCGCCCAAGGGGGTGGTGCTGACGCATTCAAATTTGCTGCATAATTCGGCGTTGATTAGCTATGCCTTTGAACATACCCGCAGCGAGGTGGGGATGTTTTGGCTGCCATGTTATCACGACATGGGCTTGATTGGCGGAATATTGCAACCGCTGTACGCGGGCCAACCGAATGTGTTGATGTCGCCGGTTCATTTCTTGACAAAGCCCTTTCGTTGGTTGCAGGCTATCTCGCGTTATCGGGCCACCATTAGCGGAGGACCGAATTTTGCGTATGACCTCTGCCTCAAAAAAGTCTCGCCGCAGCAGCGGGACACGCTGGATTTAAGTTATTGGCGATTGGCCTTTAATGGCGCCGAACCGGTTCGCGAAAACACGCTGGAGGCCTTTGCCCGGTTTTTTGGGCCTTGTGGTTTTCGGCGGGAGGCGTTTTATCCCTGCTATGGCATGGCCGAGAACACGCTGATCGTCAGCGGTGGATTTCGGGCCAAGCCCCCCGTGGTCCGTTATTATGACACCAAGGGGCTTGAGCGGCATCAAATCATCGAAGCCGCGCAGGATGATCCCCATAGCCGCCCCCTGGTGGGCTGTGGTGGACACCTGCTCGATGAAGAGATTGTCATTGCCAATCCGCAGACCTTGGCCCGCTGCCAGCCGGATGAAGTGGGGGAGGTTTGGGTGGCGGGGCCTAGCGTCGCGCAGGGGTATTGGAATCAACCAGAGTTATCGCGGCAGATCTTTCAAGCGCGACTCAGCGATTCGGGCCGAGGGCCGTATTTGCGCACGGGGGACATGGGATTTTTGCGCGATGGCGAGCTGTTCATTACCGGGCGGCTTAAGGACATGCTGATTTTTAATGGCGTCAATCATTATCCCCAGGATATCGAAGAGACATTGGAAATCTGCCATCCCGATTTAAAGGCGGGGGCTTGCGCCGCTTTTGCCATGGAACGTGACGGCCGGGAAGCGCTGATGATCGTCGTGGAAATCGAACGAGGCAAGCATCGCGGCGTGGAGACATTTCAGCCCTTATACGCCGCCATGCAAAGCGCGATCGCGGTCAAACACGAACTACCCGTCAGCGGAATTATTTTGATCAAGGCGGGGAGCATCCCCAAGACCAGCAGCGGTAAAATTCAACGCCATGCCTGCAAGGGCGCGCTGGTCGAAGGATCGCTGGAAATCATCGATCAATGGTGGTCCGGACAGTCGCACGCTCCACAGAATCGCGACGATGGGCAATTCCGCGCGCTTCCCTCTGAAGCCGGGGATTTGGTGTTGGATGCCTGCGGATTTCAAATGAATGGCCAGCATAGCTTTGGCCAGCAAGCCCCGACCCCCCCGCACGCGCAGAATCATCGGGACGAATCCGCGGGGCGGGACCATTTGGGCATGGCACGGGGTCATTCATCCGCCGCAAAGAGCGGCGCCGCCGCGGCGGCATCCGCCGGCGGGGACTATACCGAAAATGTCGCTAAAATCGTTTTTGAACAAGTTCGCCGCGTCGCCAAGGAACGGGCCGGGGCGTTGACCCTGGATACCAATATCTTGGAATTGGGATTGGATTCCATTGAACGGATGGAAATTGTCTCTTCGTTGGAGGATATCTTTGGCGGACGCTTTCCCGAGGCGGTCCTTACCCAAATGGAAACCTGCGGCGAAGTGGTCCGCGGCATCGAACAATATCTGGGAAAAACACCCCGCCAAAAAGGGGCGGCCGCCGCCGAAATTCCCCCCGAAGCTTACAATTTTGAACTCTACCCCGAATACCTGGCCCTTAAGCAGAACATGGCCAATATCGCCGCCGCCGGGGTGATGAATCCCTATTTTAAACAGCATGAACGGATCACCAACGACACCACGCTGATCAATGGCCGCGAGCTGATCAATTGGTCCAGCTACAATTATTTGGGCATGTCCGGTGATCCCGTCGTGCGGCAGGCCGCCCAAGCCGCCATCGACCAATATGGGACCAGCGTGTCGGCCAGCCGGTTGGTATCGGGTGAAAAACCCCTTCACCGGGAGTTGGAACAATTTATCGCCCGCTTTGTGGGGGTGGAAGACGCGATCGTATATGTGGGGGGGCATTCGACCAACGAGACCACCATTGGCCATTTGCTGGGTCCGGGGGACTTGGTCCTGCATGATTCGCTGGCGCACAACAGCATTATCCAGGGTTGCCTGCTTAGCGGCGCGCGGCGTAGGCCTTTTCCCCATAATGACTGGCAGGCGTTGGCCCGGTTGCTCGCGGATTTGCGGGGGGATTACCGCCGGGTGCTGATTGTGATCGAGGGAGTGTATAGCATGGATGGCGATTACCCGGCCTTGCCCGAGTTTGTCCGCCTCAAGCAACAACACAAATGCTTTTTGATGGTGGATGAGGCCCACTCCGCCGGCACGATGGGCTCACAGGGACGCGGGATCGCACAGCATTTCGGGCTGGATCCACGGGAAATCGATATTTGGATGGGGACCCTCAGCAAGTCCTACGGCAGTTGTGGCGGTTATATCGCGGGATCGCGGGCGTTGGTGGAGTATCTGAAGTACACATCACCGGGATTTGTGTACAGCGTGGGTATTTCGCCGCCGAATGCCGCCGCGGCGCTGGCCGCGATGCGGCTGCTGACCGCCGAACCCCAACGGGTGGCCCGCTTGCATGCCAATGCGCGGCTCTTTTTGCACTTGGCCCAGGCGGCGGGGTTGAATACCGGTTCCAGCCAGGATTCGCCGGTGGTGCCGGTGATCCTGGGCAATTCGTTGCATTGTCTGCGGTTGTCGCAGGCGCTGTTTCAACAAGGGATCAATGTGCAGCCGATCTTGTACCCCGCTGTCGAAGAAAGCGCGGCGCGGCTGCGGTTTTTTATCACGTCGCTGCATAGCGAGGCCCAAATTCGCCGCACCGTGCAGGCGGTGGGTGAGACTTTAGGGCAAATCGATCCCCGCCATCTCCACCAGGCCCCCACCCGCTTGCCCGCCACCCGTGGTCCCCAGGTGGCCGTGGGAGGGAAAGACGCCTAAGTGGACGCCGTGGTACAAAAGTGCCCGGGCAGGCCCGGAAAAAACACTTCTTGTCCGGCTTTGTTTTCAGCGGTGGTTCACTTATGATACCTGTTGGTTAAACTGGACGGTTGTTTGATAATATTTTCCCTCTTTTTTATTGGCGAATGTTCCCGTGTCCGCCGTTACTAGTTCGCATCGCTTGATCCTGCCGGCGGATGCCAATCATCATGGCACGCTGTACGCCGGATCGTTATTGCGGCTGGCATTGGAGTCGGCCTATGCCACCTCCGCCCGGGCCGTGGGGCAGGGGGCTAACTTGCTGTTAAGGCGAGTGCTAAATCTGGAGTGTTATCGCCCGGTCAATGTGGGGGAGATTGTCGAAATCCGGGGCCTCCCCCTGCATATCGCCCGCGCGTATATGGTGGTAGGTCTGATCGGCGCGCCGGGGGCCCACCATAACAGCCCCTGGATGGATGGCCTGATGGGTTTTGTGCAAGTGGACGCCGAGGGTCGACTGTGCGAATTTCCGCAGGAATTATCATTGCCCAAGGCAGGTGCCGAATGGCAGCCGCTGCAAGAGCGCATGCAGCGACTCTTAAAAATTCGTGTACGCAACGGTAAAAAAGTGAGCGGCGAGTGGTGAAAAAAGTTTCCAGGGCGTGCGGGATTGCAGGCACCGCGGGGCTGGTCTGCGCGGTGTTGATGGGCCTAGGTCCGCATTCCGTCGGCAGGGGACAGCCAGAGAAGGCTCCACCATCCTCCGCCAACGCCCCGCCCGCCAATCCGCCGGCCTCCCGCGCGCAGCCAGCCCTGCCCGCCGCGGTGACACCCGCGCAAAACTTGTTTGGCTGGTTGGCGGAGTTGGAGCGACTGTTAGTCACGCGTCCCGCGGGAGTCCGAGGACTGACCGGTGTGGATCTGCCCGCGGTCGTAAAGGTTGCCAACAGCATCGAACAATGGTCGGTGGAGGTGGCCCGCATGGGGACGGCGCAGATTCCCGCGGAGGGCGCGCTCTCTCCCGTTCAGGCGACGGAACTGCTCAAGCAGACGGGATATCTGCTGATTGCCAAACAAAAAGTTGATCGCCAGTTGGCCGGTATGTTGGAGCTGCGCGTCCAATTCGCGGATTGGCCCGTCCCGGACGAGGCGGCCCGGTCCGTTCGGCAGGCAGCCCTGATCACCTGGCTGCAAATCAACACCACGCTAATCGACCTGGCGGGCCGGTTGCGGTATTTGCAACGGGACGCGGTGGAGGGGGCGGCTAACGCCCTGGCCGAACAGCCGGCGGATTACGAACAGTTGCTGGATATTTGCGCGCGGTATGAGTCATCTATCGCGGCGATTGTGCTGGCGGATGCGGTGATTGACCCCGTTCCGCGAGAGGGAGAACAGCTAGCCCCGCTCGATCCCCGGATCAAACTGAAAATATTGCGCATGGCGGCCGCCACCCGGGCGGTCGATCTGTTCCCCACGCTGGTGGAAGTGCTAAAAACCCCGGCGCAGCCTCCCGCCGTCCGCCTGGCCGCGGTCCAGGCGATTCGCGCGGTCGGATTGCCCCAACCTCCCCGGGCTGACGATGAAGAGTATCTGCCGGCCATCACTCCGGCCCAGTGCTACGAACAACTCTCCCGCATTCCCCGTGATCAACTTTCCGCCGCCGAACAGGCCGAATTTGCCGATCTACGCGCCTGGCTGGACCAGCGTATGCGCCGGGGAGTTACCGAACCCGCCTTTCGCTATGGACCGGTCGAGGTCATGCCCGGCGATTGGCTCCTCATGCGCAACCCCTCTCCCTATAATATGCTGACCGAGCTATCGCCGGGGCTGTTCACGCATGTGGGCGTGGTCGCGGAAGAAAAAGACGCGGATGGCCAGCGGCGCATGGTGATCGTGGATCTGCCGGAACGGGGTTCCAGCATTCCCGCGACCAATGTGGATAGTTACCTTTCGCGGACGTTGCATTATTGCTTTTTGCGGCACGAGGATCCCCGCTTGGCGGCTAAAATTGGCAGCGCCGCGGCCGAATGCATCGGCAATCCCAGTTCGTTTGATCTAAATTTTCGCACGGATCGCGTCTATGAACTGCGGGATAAGCCGCTGCGGGGAACCCGGATCCACACGTACTGCGCGGGATTTTTGCTGCTCTGTTCGCAGACCACCGGCCGACCCCGCGAGGAATTTTTTCCCATTAGCGAATCCGGCTCGATCGGCCTGACACAAAAAAACTTTGCCCAGTTGGGCCTGGCGTTTGGCGAGGACTTTATTAGTCCCACGGGCGCGCTGTTGGCTCCGCGCATGCAATGGGTGGGGCAGCGCGAACCGATGTATGATCCCCGGCGCGAGGTGGAAGAAGCGATTTTTGACCACTTTGCCATGCGCTGCCGGACAGTGCCGCTGAATGAATCTCCCGACGCGCTGCAGTCCCTGCGAACCAAATTGGCCCAGGCTTCCACGGGCAATCCCCTGTTAGCGCAGGCCCTGGCCAATACGGCGAACGTGTCCGCGCAGATGGATTTGGTGGCGGCCGCAAAGACCGGAGCCGTGGTGGAAACGCTGGATGAGATCGCCTTTGGCAATAGCCGGGATTATGCCAACGCGCGGCTAGCGATTCTGGAAGGGCCCAATCCCCCGTCGGTGGCGGGGCGCACCCGGGAGCAAGTGGCCGCGCTGGCCGCCGCGCGGACCACGCACGCGGCCCTGGCCGCGCGCTGGGATGCGGAGCAACTCTCTCCACGGGCGTTGCGTTTAGAGTTGGTCGCGTATTACATCGCCCGGGGACAGCGGCAACTGGATGAGCGATTTTTTCAAGAAAAGTGAAGTTTACAGATGCTCTATTCAAAAGATGCTCTGGAATTAAATACTTCTTTAAACAGCTATTTTGCCCGGGTCAAATTCCATTCCCCATCAAAGTAAACTTTGCCCGCCGTGTCCGTGACCCGTACATACCATGTTTGATGATCGGCATCCTGGATCTCTCCCGTGCTAGCGGATGTGAGGCCGTTTGGCAATTTGGCTGCAAATGTGAATTTGCGGGCTTTATCGTCCCAGTCTCCGTAAGACGTGTTGTGATGCCCCGCATCGCTAAACCACCAGCTGCGGTAACGTTTGGACTGGGGATCAAAAGAGAACAGCGATAATCCAGAGAGCTTCTCTGTGGAGATCGTGGTATCCTGCACAAACCACCCATCTAATATCCATTGACGCTGGATTTTTATGGTTGTTTGAATTTCCGCCGGTGTCCATTCCGCTCGCCGCGATACATGCCGGCAATCCCAAATCCCAATCAACTGCTCCAACTGTTTGATTTCGGCTGGAAGCGCAACGGTCGGCTCCGCATTTTTTGTCCAGGCGGCCATTTCGGCTTTACCCCAATCCGCTGTCTGCCGCGTCTTGGTCGCCTGGACCGCAAACTCGGTCTCCCCCCGGTTATTTTTTATCCACATGTCCACTTGGGTGGTATTTGCGTCGGGAAATTCATTTTTTCCGGCGCTGGTCCACCCCGGGGGCACATCCGTGGAAACAAAGTCCAAGCTTTTATTCTGCGCATCCCAAGTACCCCGCCATTGTCCCCCCTGGATTCCCGCATTACTAAACGCCCACAAAGGATACTTTTGGGTTTGTTGATCGTAGGTCGCCAGCCACAAAGTTTTCAGGCCGTTTTGCTGGCGGCGAATGCGTCCCAGTAGAAAGCGATCACCCAGGGTCCATGCGGCTAACTCATGATCGGTGCCTGTGCCACCGTTGGGTGTTGCACGTGAAGGCAACTCTTTGATGTCATTTTTCCAATGACCGGCCAAATGATTCAAGGCCCACAAGGGATCATTTTCCGCTGGTTCGGCGGCTAGCAGCAAAGCGCCATATCCCAACGTCAGAACCCAACAAACAAGAGCGGGAATCCCAATAGAAATTGCGCGCGACATGCTAAAACCCGGATCTCAATAAGTATGTATGAACGGAACTTTAGCTGTAACATACCAAAAAACATGTTAAGAAGAAGTATTGCGTTAGAACAACACGAAATAATTAAATAGCCAGTCTAACGCTGGTAATAACCACCCGTGGATTGGCGGCTCTGAGAGATTGGAAGATGTCCACTGTAATTACCGCGCGAGGCATTCCACAAATCACAAGAAGATTACTGCGCTTTCCAGCGATAAGCGGTTAAGGCCAGCAATTCTCGTACGAAGAGTTGGTCGCCGCTTATGGCCAGGTGAGCCCACGTGTCGGTTTGGCCAACTTTGACCGAGCCTAGCAACTCAAATTCGCGGGGATTAGCCCGCACTAAATAGAGGGTGCCATTGGCACTGAGGCATAAAATTCTATCCCCCTGGGCGATCAAGCTGGAATATTTGCCCATCGGCTGGGAGGTCCAGGTGCGTTCTCCGGTTTGCAAATTGACGCATCCCAGGCGTTCATTTTGCAGATGGATATAGAGGTGGTCGCCAATCACCACGGGCGTTGACATGTATCCCTTGGCATTATTGCTCCAGGTTTCATTGAGGCGCCATTGGTCTGATTCTTTTTCCACGGAAAACAGCCAGGATTTGTTTTGATAACTGCTGGTAAAAATGGTATCGCCGCGCACGACGGGGGTTAAAATGTTCATGCCACGAAAAGCGGGGATTTTTTGCGACCAAAGCACTTTTCCCTGCTCAAGTTCGACGCCGGACAAGTTTTCGCGGCCTTGCACCAGTAATTGTTGCTGACCGGCCAGTGTCGCGATGACCGGCGAGGAAAAAGCGGAACCATACATGCCGCCCCCATCCTCCAGCGTTCGCCAGAGAATTTTTCCGGTTACTTTATCCAGTTTGACGGTGGATGCGCCGGCTTGGACATAGACTGCCTGATCCACGACCAACGGGGACGAGACAAACCCAAAGGCGGGAAGCGGGGACTTTAGCTCTTTGACAAAATCAACGCGCCATTGTTCCTCGCCGTTGGCCGCGTTGAGGCAAACCAGCACATCCCGCATGCCCGCAACATAGACCCGTTCGCCATCATAAGCGGGGGTCGAGCGAATCCAACTGCCATTGGACGCGGCAAAGAAAGGGACGGACATGGCCCCTTCCCATTCCGCCTGCCACCGTTGCTTACCAGTCTGACGGTCCAAAGCCTGCACGACTTCGCGTTTTTTTTCCCGGGTCTCGGTGGTAATCACCACATCATCATAGACAATTGGTCCCGAATAGCTGGACTCCAGGGGGACAGACCACAACTTTTCCAGGGAAGTGTCATTCAAAACAGTGGGCCAAGTAGGTCCCCCAACTTGGCCATCCCGCGTGGGGCCGCGCCACTGTGGCCAATCAGGTGCCGCAGGCTGGCCTACCACGGCCGCAGCTTGGTTTTCTTCCGCAATGACGCACCGTGGCCCGTGTAAATTAAATAGTCCGGCGCAGATTAGCAGAAAAAGGGAGGCAAATTCTGGCCGCAAGAAGGTAAAGAAATGCATGTAAGTCAGATACTTTCGCGGGCAAAGATGAATTCTGGCCGGGGAACAGTCGGACGCCATCATTAGTAAATCATACTAAGCGGAACAATGCTAGAGTAAGAGCGCTTATTGCCAACACGCCTCCTTGGCCAATTTGCCACGCCATTGTAAGGGCATGGGCTTTGACAACGATTCGATTTCGGATGAGTCGTAGGGCGCTAGCCACGGTTGGAGCGGTAAAAATCGTGGGCTGCCCCCAGCGGCAGATTTGCCTAACTCGCATCTTTAACTTTGATACAGCACGAGGGTAATTTTTTGAAGAAGTGCCGACATCAGTGCAATGAGGATAGATTGTCCATAATTAAGCCGAGTACGGTATATACCAATTTATCCCTAGCAAATGCGGTTTAACCATTGATGCCAATAAAATTACATTGGTCCGACTGCGATGCTCCGCGAAATACTGGCCGCGCACACAGCAACTCACCAAATTCAGGCCGTAAATGGTCCTAAGCGTCATTTTTCAGTCTGCGGATCATTGGCATTCCCTTTCCAAATTACCGATATTTTACGCTTTTGCTGATAGCAATCGCGTAGTTACAGACTTATCTGACTTTGACAGGGAATGCCCGATTCCTGCGATTGCTGCTGAAAATAATCTAAAATATCCCCGGTTAGCCGCACCGTGACGGATTTCTTAAGCCGGCTAGCGAAAGGATTCTTGCGGGATTTGAGTTTTGATAAATCGTATTCGGCTTTCATGGACGACTCTCTACATAGTGGGTAGTTTCAGATTTTGTTGCCCGACGGGCGGAAATAATTCGAATAGTGTCTCCACTATCGCGTTCGCAATGACAGATCAACAACAAGTTAGCTAGACTACCCATACCTAGCAATAAAAAGCGATCTTCCTTAATCGAATGCTCTTCGTCATAAAATTGAATCGCGAATTCATCAAAAAAAACAGATTTAGCCTCTTCAAAGGAAACACCGTGCTTTCAAAATGGCCGCTGCTTTTTCAGGATTCCATTCAAATTTAATCATATAAACGAATTACGTTGATTGAGTCTCCACAAAAAGTGCCCCCCCTCTAATCCATCTTCCGCACCACGCCTACCAGTACGCCTAGGATCTTAGCCTCTTTCACATAAATCGCCCGCATGCTGCTATTGGCGGGTTGCAGCCGGATGCGATTATGCTCTGGATACCAGTACTTGAGCGTCGCCTCGCCATCCTCGGTCTGGGCGACGACAATCTGCCCTGGGCTGGCGTCCTTTTGCTTGCGCATGACCACGTAATCGCCATCGGCAATCTGGGCGTCAATCATGGAATCGCCGGAGACGTGCAGGACAAACATGTTCTTTTTGTTAAACATCGCCTCAAAATCGACTTTTTCCTCTTGCTCAACCGCCTCATGCAGAACGCCCGCAGCCACCCGACCCCGCAAAGGAAGACCCCGCTCTTCTTCAAAGCCGCCGGTAATTTGAATGGCCCGTGACATGTTTGGCTCGCGGGTGATGAGGCCCTTTTTCTCGAGCGCCTTGAGATGGCACATAACGCCATTAGGACTGGCGATGCCAAATTCCTCGCCAATTTCGCGCACGGTTGGACCATAGCCCCGCCCCCGGATTTTCTCCAGGATAAATTCATAAACGGCTTTTTGACGTTTGGTCATTTCGGAAGTGGCCATGGTGGAAACCTGAATTCAGATTGTGGAAAGAATGTTGCCCCATGAGGGATTATAATATACGTCCGTTCATAAACAAGTGCATCTGTACAGTATTTTGCCAATTTTGCGATTTTTTGCAAGATTTTAGCTCCGATTTTTGGTACTCACATGGATTAATCCTTAGTATGTAGCTGTGAGTTTGCTGCTGCGGCTATCCGCAGGCGTTCAGTTCCTTAATTTTCTTGCTTTTTCGGCTACAGGGGTGAGTTCCCGCGTGGTCATTACCGCCAAAACGCGTAGGCACAGTGGCAGATAGCCAGTCCGTGGGTTAACATCATTGTTTATGGGAATTTTGCATTTCCCAATTTACCCGCCTCGATTGTTCCCGCCTGTTGACTTATCACGGCCGCGTTTTTTCGCTTGCCAGTTAGGCCGGTGGTAAAGTTGTTGTGCTTTGTCCTGGAATGAGTCTCTATGTTGCTAGCGTTTTCCACAAAGTTTTTGTCGCGGCCCTGTCCGGGAGCTAGCCTGTGGGTCGGCTTTTTTTTGATCGTATCAAGCTCCGCCGGACCTTCCCTGGCGCAGGAATGGACCAGGTTTCGGGGACCTAATGGCACGGGACAAGGCCAAGCGGATAACTTGCCTCATCACTGGCAAGAAACGGATATTTTGTGGAAGCAAGAAATCCCTGGTAAAGGGCACGCTTCGCCGGTGTTGTGGGGCAATATCGTATTTATGGTCAGTGCCGACCATGACCAAGGGACTCGTACCATCCATGCGCTGGATGCCACCACGGGCAAGTTCCTCTGGTCCAAAGAATATCCCGCCGCATCACACCGCATCCATGCCCAGAATAGCTTTGCCAGTAGCACGCCCACCTGCGACGCCGAGAAAGTCTACGTGGCCTGGGCGACGCCCGAGGAATACACGGTGGTCGCTCTCACCCATAGTGGTGAGCAAGCCTGGAAATTTAGCCAAGGGGGATATTCCAGTCGGCATGGATTTGGCAGTTCGCCCATTTTGTACCAGGATTTGTTGATTACGACCAATGACCAGGATGGCCCCAGTTCGGTCCTGGCATTGGATATTGCCAATGGTAAACCGCGCTGGACCGTCCAGCGGCAAGTGCACCAAGAACAAAACGCCAGTTATGCGACGCCTATCCTATTTCAGCCGGGAGGGGACAAAGCCGCGGCGACGGAATTGATTATTAATAGTTGGGGACATGGTGTCAGCAGTCTGAATCCGGCGAATGGCCAAACAAATTGGGAGTTTCGCGCGTTCGAGCGCCGTCCGGTTGGCTCGCCGATCGTGGTGGATGGCCTGATCCTGGGGAATTGCGGCGAGGGTGGCGGCGATAACGCCGTGGCCGCCGTCCGTCCCCCGCGCGATGGCAAGCCAGCGGAATTGGCGTTTTCCCTGGATCGTTCTTCCGCCCCGTATGTGCCGTCGCTGATCGCGCGGGACAATCTGGTGTTTTTGTGGGGAGATAAAGGAATCGTTATTTGTATCCGCGTGGTCAACGGTAAATATGAACTACTCTGGCGCGAACGCGTCGGCGGAAATTTTTCCGGCTCTCCCGTCTTAGTCGGGGATCGACTGTTTTGTGTCTCGGCCGATGGCGAGGTCGTCGTTCTGGCCGCGACCGAAAAGCCGCAAGTGCTAGCCCGCAATCAACTAGGCGAGGTCTGTCGTTCCACCCCCGCCGTGGCCAATGGGCGGATGTATATTCGTACCGAAAGCCACTTGTTCTGTATCGGGCGATAAATCTTGGCGTCGAAATATTTAGAAGACTCATTTACTTACTTTTACTACGGTAAGATTATGCTCTTGCGCACACCTTGGTTGGCGGGATTGTTTGCGGCGACGCTGCTCTTTAACCAGGGGTTTCGCGTTTTGCACGCAGCAGACTCCCCCGCCACACCCAAAGTTGATCGCCAGCCATTAAAAGTGCTGTTAATCGCCGGTGGCTGCTGCCACGATTACACCGAACAGGTCAAAATCCTCAGCGAGGGGATTGCCGCGCGGGCCAATGTGCAAGTGACCGTGCATCTGGATCCCAGCACCGGCACCGATGCGAGGTTTAAGGTTTATGATAGTGAGAATTGGGCCGACGACTATGACGTGGTCATTCACAACGAATGTAACGCCGATGTCAAGGACCCCCAATTTACCCAGCGCATTTTAAAGCCCCATCACGCGGGCAAACCGGCGGTGGTGATCCACTGCGCCATGCACTGTTACCGCGACGGCACCGACGAATGGTTCAAGTTTTTGGGCGTGACGTCGCGTGGGCACGGCGCGCATTACCCCTTTACCGTGGTTAATTTGGCGCGGGACAACCCCATCATGGCCAAATTTGGCAAGGAATGGAAAACGCCCAAGGGAGAGCTGTACCATATCGAAAAAGTGTGGGATACGGCGACTGTGCTAGCCCATGCGGAACGTGAAGGGGACGGGCCGAATAAGACGCTGGACGCCACGATCTGGACCAACCAGTATGGCCAGGGGCGGGTCTTTGGGACGACGGTCGGCCATTATAACGAAGAAATGTCCGATCCGGTGTTTCTGGATTATGTGACGCGGGGGCTATTGTGGTCCTGCGACAAACTGAACGACGATTATCTGAAAACCGCCGCGGCAGCGGGGCCAGAACAAGATCAAATCGGGGTAAAATCCCCGGGGAGTGCTGCGGATGCGCCCCAACCAACCCCCGCGCCGGAGGGCGCTTCCGGCGAAAATGTCGCGGTCGCAACCCCGCTGGATCTGACTCCCCATGAAGCAACGATCACCCCCAAAGAAGAACTTCTCAAAGGAATCAAAATTCCCGCCGGATTTAGCGCGCGACTGTTTGCCGCGCCCCCGCGTGTGGGTTACCCCGTGGGGTTGTGTGTCGCGCCGAATGGGGATGTGTATGTGGCGGTCGATGAGAATAGCTCGATTGACCGCGAACCGAACCGGGGTAGGATTCTCCGCTGCCGCGATACCAATAAGGACAACGTGGCGGATGATATTACCACGTTTGCCACGCTCGATTCCCCGCGGGGGTTATTCCATGACGGCGCGCGGTTGTATGTCATGCATCCACCGACGCTGTCGGTTTTGACCGATGAAAATGGGGACGGCGTCAGCGACAAACAACAGGCGCTGGTCGAGGGATTGGGTTTTGACCTGAAGTTTCGCGGAGCCGACCACACCACGAATCAACTGCAGATGGGTAGCGATGGCCGGTTGTATATCGCGGTGGGGGATTACGGTTTTACCGCGGCCAAGGATCGTTCAGGTAGAAAACTAGCCCTGCGCGGCGGAGGGATTGTGCGCGTCGGGACGGATGGCACCGGCCTAGAGATCGTCTCGCGCGGGCAGCGCAATATTTACGATGTGGCGGTCTCGCCCATGCTGGAACTTTTTACCCGCGACAACACCAACGACGGCGGCGGCTGGGATGTTCGGCTGACGCACGTGCTGCCCGGCGCGCAGTGCGGCTATCCGTCGCTGTTTACGAACTTTTCAGCGGAAATCTGGCAGCCCCTGGCGGTTTATGGGGGCGGGTCGCCATGCGGGTCATATTTTATTGACGAGCCGTTGCTGCCGGGAGAAGTGGGCCGGACGCTGTTGACCTGTGATTGGGGGCGAAACTTTGTGTATCGCCACCCGCTGACACCCGCGGGGGGGAGTTATGTCGCCCAACAGGCGGAGTTGTTTGAGCTACCGCGGCCGGTAGACATTGACTATGACGGCGCGGGGCGGTTCTTTGTCGCCAGTTGGAAGGACGGAGGCTTTACCTTTAGCAACGAAAACGTCGGCTATGTGGTCTGTATCCAACATGACGCCACGGCAAAAAACTCCCTGCCGCACGATCCCGCCCAGCAAGATATAGAAACGCTCATCGCCGATCTGCAAAGCGAAAGCCACCGCCGTCGCCTCTTTGCCCAATGCGAACTGCAGCGGCGTCTCTTCCCCCTCTCCCCCCGGGAGAGGGATCCTGTGGCGGACATCACCAACACCAAAAATCCCGCCATGATGCTGGCCAATACCGAACGTGCCAAAATACTTACGACCTTGCGGGAATATTTCTTTGATAAAAATATTCCCGCGCCGGGCCGTTTGGCCATCTGGCCCTTGCTGGCTCGGGATCTGCGCGACGCGGGCGAACCCGAGCAGCGGGATTTTATCAATCGCTTGACCCATCAACTCTTGGCCAATCACGATCCGCTTAGCCCGTTTATCGCACAGATATTGATCCAGCACCCTTTTGCCGAACATGAATTAGCCCCGCAAGCCTTGCGGCAAATGCTGGCCGATGCCGATCCCCGCGTCCGGTTAAACGCCGTCAGTTATGCGGCTGGTTTGCCGATCTCTCGGTTGCTATTAACCATGCTGGTCAAACGCCTGGCCGATGAGGATCCCGCCGTCGCACATCTGGCGGAGCGGACGCTATTACAGTTGGGGGGTAATCTGTCCTCCATTCGCGGTTTTGAGCATCCCTTTAACACCTCCACGCAAAATCCCGAATTTTTAACCGGACTGATCGCCACACTGGGGACGGGCCTAACCGACGACCAACCCCGGATCGTCGCCGCCACCGCCCGCATCCTGGGTCAAATTCCCCTCGCCGCCGCCGTGCGGGAACTCACCACGGTTGCCAAATCCTCGCGGGCGACCGACACGCAGCGCGCGGCGGCATTGGCCGGGCTGTGCCGGGCGTACTTTACCGATAAACAAGCCGGCGAGTGGTGGGGGACCCGCCCCGACACCAGTGGGCCGATGTACGATCCGGCAAAATGGTCGGAAAGCGACGCTATCGGCAAAACACTGACTGAACTGCTGGCCGCCGCCGAGGGGGACGCGCGGGGAGCGATCTTACGTGAGCTGATGCGACACAAGATTGACCTGCCCGAGTTTTTGCCCGCCGCGCGGCGGTTTGCCCGCCAAAATGCGATCTTTCGGGCGGAGCTTGTCCGATACTTTCAGCGGCGGGAACCGGCGGAAGAAGACCGGCTGATGTTAAAGGTGGTGGCCATCGATCCCCAGACGCCGCCGGAATTGCGGGCGCTGGCGCTATCGATCTTGTGGCAGCCGGATCCGGGGAAAGAAAGTTTCAGCGATGGGCTTTCCGCGCTGGCCGCGATCCACCAAGGAGGAGTGGCCGTTGAGCAAATCACTCATTTTGAGAACGAACAATACAACGACAATCGCTGGCGGCGGCACGTGGGGGAATTGACCAAATTGCTTGCCGAGAGCCAGGTGCCAGAGGAGCGCGCGATCCTCGTGCAGCTCTTAACGGCGGCGGCCCGGGGCAAGGAAGAACAGGGAGCTGAGCGCGAACGCTGGATGGCCGCGCAAGGGGAGGTGCGCGCGGCGTTGCGATCGGAAACCTTGGCAACGATGGCCCTGGCCGCCATCGCGCGGCAAGAGGCGCGGGAATTTGCCGAGGATGTCCGCGCTTGCTGCAAATCCCCCGACCAGGCCATTCGCGCCGCGGCGGAGAAAGCCGCCCTGGCCCTGCGGCTAGATCTGGCCGCGGAAAGCAGCGACCAACCGCGAATCGGCCCGCTCAAAGTAGAAGATGTCCTGGCCGCGGCCCTCAAACTACCCGGCGACCCCGCCCGGGGAGAAACGCATTTTACCCGCCAACAATGCGTCAACTGCCACACCGTAAAAAAGGCCGACTCGCCCAAGGGACCCTACCTGGGCGATATTGCCAAGCGTTACAAGCGGGCGGAATTGCTGGAAAGCATTCTCAAACCGAGCGCGAAGATCGCGCAAGGGTTTGAGACGCAGTATTTTGAGCTGGCGGACGGCCTGACGCACGAGGGGTTTGTGGTGCGGGAATCGGCGACGGAGGTGGAGATTCGCAATAGCAAGGGGGAACAGTTTATCTTGCCCAAGGAAGAGATTGCCAGTCGCGTCAAGCGTGAGCAATCTGTCATGCCCCAAGGAGTGGTGGACCAACTGACCGTAGAGGAACTGGCGTCGTTGGTGGCGTATTTGGAAGGGCTGATGGGAGAGTGAGGGGGCGGGGGAAGTTAGAAGTATGAATGAAGAATGAAGAATGGGGTGGCGGGGGGCAGCTCTAGCGGAGCGCAATCTTTATAGCTGGCGACAACCCTGCCTAACATTTTTTAATCCAATTTTTCATTCTTCAATGATCCCCATTCGACGCCAGGCAAAGAAAGCCGCCGATGGCATCGGCGGAACGCGATTCTAGCGAGGCGGGAATCCGGATTTGTTTAGCCGCGACGCGCAGCGGAGCGCGGTGTATTTGGTTGGCTGGCATTTGGCGTTAGGTTACCTGCGCAGTTCCGGAGGAGCGACATCTTTCTAGCCAACGTATTCTATCCTAATTCCTTTCTTGAATTTTCATTTTAAATGACCCGGGTCAGCGCGCAGAGGTGTGCTGACGGGAAGAACCATAAAGCATAATCATGCGGGGGCAGTGGATGAATCATCGTCTTCAATGAATTCCACGAATTCATCCAGGTGCTGAAAGGCAAATTTTTCGATTTGATTGGCAAACTCCGTATCACTAACTTCTGATTCAACGGGTTGCATGAGTTCCAGGTAGACATCCCCGGCATCCGGGTTCAATTCATACTGCTCATTGCAATCAACAGCATAGGCATGCCTGTCCGCGTGGTACTTGCCAACGACTAGCGTTAAAGAGGCTTGTAATTCCCGGTCATCGACAGCATAGCTAGAGTCAAAATAGTGCGACAAACCTCCGCCACAGGTCAAATTGTGATAGGTTAGCACATGTCGGAGCGCACGTTGTATGGGACTCATATCATTAAGCTGAACCGAGGAGTGAACGCAATTGATAACAGCGTTCCACACAATCCAAGGAGTTTTAGCGGATTCACTACGTAAAACTTTGATGCGCTTAACCATGATGATTCTACATATTGGGGATTAACGGTTTGCGATGTAAATTAGGACCACGGTTGCGGCATAAATTAAGCGCGAACGCAAAAAATAAGGGGCGCACGATAAATAACTTCCCGGTGAAAACACCCCAAATATCGTGCTAGCAGGCATTCGGAGTATCATAATCCGGGTCCTTATTTTTCGAGCGATCCTAAAATACTTGCTTTAATAATTGTTCGGCGACCTAGTTCCTAGGCCGCTAACCAATTCGGCAACAGAGTTGCCTCCTACATATTGCCTTCTCCGTGCGCCTGGGTGTCTTCTCCGTTCCTCCGTGATAAATGCATTTTCCGGTCACGCGGGCCCGCGCTCCAAGGCTAACCAAATTTCTCGCTCCCGCAACTCGCATCCCGCCGATGCCATCGGCGGCTTTGTGACGCACATTGCCGAAGCTAGACAAATACCAGCAATCAAACACCAAACATAACTGCGGCAATGAAGTCGCATTCAAAAAATTCAATAAACCACTGCGCACATTATCCTCAATCGTTCAAGACCACTTATAAACATGCCCTGAGTATCGCAAGTGCATGTTCCGTGAATTCTGATGGCGCGGAGGAAATATATTTGGCTTGTCGGGCCTGATAGTCCACGGACTTTGCTTGTTCAATCACGGCAAAGCCTGTCAATGTTGTGTCCTGCGGCACAGCTAAATGAAATGGAATACCTCGATCCGTATTTGTCAAAGGGCAAACAATGGCCATGCCTGTCGCTTTATTAAAGGCAGAATTGCTCAGAGTCAGTGCGGGACGACGCCCGCGCTGTTCGTGGCCGGCTTGTGGGTCAAAACTGATCGAAATAAAGTCTCCTTGTGCGGGTGTATAAACCGCCATCACCAAACTTCCTTTCCTTGGGGTGGACCAAACTCTTCCTCATTCACCTGAAAGTTGGTTGGCATCTTGTTCAGCAAGGATTCCAGATCAATATTTGCTGGCGGCAGGGTGGTCGAATTCAACGGAACGACAACATACACGGTTGCGTTTTCAGGTAAAGCGGCGTTACCGATCAAGCGGACTTGCCCATTCCGCACAATTCCTTCAAACGTTGTTACAGGCATGTTTGACTTTCCATAAAATCCAGAAAGGTATCTCATTTGAAAATTTATTATAAATCTAGCAATGATTGAGTGATAGTGCCATAGAAACGTGGATTTGGCAACGGTGACGCCTTCTCCAAATTGCCGCCGTAAACAATGTATTCAATGGTCCCGCATGTCCGCGCTGCGCATACTACCAAAAACCAGTTTCCAAAAAAAACTCCACCTTATAAAGGGCTCGCTGAGGCTCGACTCCTGCCTCCCACCTCCCGTCTCCCCGCCTCTCGTCTCCCGCCACCTCCCCCTCACGCAAATACCTCTTCCACCACCCGCCCCGCGATCGCCAAGGGACGCTGCTGCGCGTCCCGCACTTCAGTTTCCGGCGACAGGCCCAGGGCCGCGAACATGGTCGCCGCCAAGTCGTCTGGGCGGACCGGGTCGCTGGCGGGATACGCCCCGTCCTTGTCGCTGCTGCCGTATACAAAACCGCGCTTGGTTCCCCCGCCCGCCAAGAGCGCCGTGTAACACTGCGGCCAATGGTCCCGGCTGGCCTGCCCATTCAGCTTGGGCGTGCGGCCAAACTCACCCACCCAGACGACCAGTGTGTCGTCCAGCAGCCCCTGTTCCCGCAGGTCGGTCAAAAAAACCGGCAGCGTCTGGTCCAGCAGCGGCAGGTGGAATTTTTCGATAATGGGATACATGTGTGTGTTATTAAAGCCGTGCGTGTCCCAGCCCCCTTCTTTGGTGCTTTGACCGCCGATCCCCTGGGCAAAGTAAACATTGATAAATTTCACGCCCGCCTGGACCAAGCGGCGGGCCAGGAGCAGGCTCTGGCCATAGGTGGTGCGGCCGTAGCGGTCGCGCATGGCGGCGGATTCGCTGGAGAGGTCAAACGCCCGCTTGACGGCGTCATTAGTGATGAGCGCCAGGGCCTTGGCATAGGTTTCGTCCATGTTCTTGGCCGCGGTCGATTGCTCGCGCAGACGCAACTGATCGTCAATGAGAGCTTGCAGCGCGCGGCGGTCCCGTAGCCGCTCAACCGACACATCGGAAGGCAGGCTCAATTCCGGCAGGCGAAAATCAGCCCCGTTGGGGTCTTCGGTCACCAATAGCGGATCGTGCCGCTTGCCCAGAAAGCTGGCGTGCTGTCCGGGAGAGACGGAGCCATCGCTAATCACATGCGGCAGCGCGGCAAACGTGGGGACGCCCGGCGCGTTGGGGGACAGATGATCGACGATGGAGCCGTACGCGGGAAATAGCTCGATGGTGTCCCGCAGACGGATGTCGTCCACCGGCGGAGCCTTGCCCGTCAGGGCGTAGTACGCGGCGGAGTTATGGTTTTTCATGGTGTGGGTCATGCTTTTGATCAGCGTGACCTGGTCCATGATCTTGGCCATGTTGGGCAATTTGTCACAAACAGGCATTCCCGGCACGACGCTGGACATCGGGCGAAATTGCCCGCGAATGCCGTCCGGCGCATCGGGCTTCATGTCGAATGTTTCAAACTGCGTGGGCCCCCCCCATTGAAATAGAAACACCACGCTTTTGGCGGTGGGCTTGCGGGCGGGGAGGGGTTCCATGGCCCGGGCGGTGCCGGGAGTCAATAGGCCCGAGGAAGTTATTCCCGCAGGCAAAAAATGCTGCATCGTCAGGCCCAGCATCCCCAGGCCACCGATCTGCAGCGCCCGACGCCGCGAAAGCCGCAATTGGCGGAGAGTGGCGGCGTGCTGGAAAGTAACCGGCAAATCCCCAGCGGACTGGGATAAGTGGTTAAACCCAGAAAGGTTATCATCAGGAGTCATAAGCGCGGATTCTCCTGCGGGAATGGAGGGGATATGGGATTTTGCGAGCTACTGTTGTCTTGGGGAGGTTAACCGTTATGTGAATTGCCGTAGGTCAAAACTTCTTCCACCTGCCGTTTACTAACATCGGGAAATCATTCCACAAGGTCATGCACCGTGGCTCCCGTCTCTAAATTCTCAAAGAGTGCCACCGGGACGCGCGTCCCGCTAACCACCCAAGCGCCACTGTAAATGGCGGGATTTTGGGTGACCGCGGGGCAGTGGGACCAGTTAAACATGAAGTCACCTTTTTTTAGCTGTATTCCTTAAATCCTACGGCGCGTATGGATTATCCGATAGCGGCTTGCGAAATTGCGGTGGTGTGGGTGGTGGGGGCGGGGTAGTATCAATCAGATCCAGATCGGTCAATAGGGCCACTTCGCCGGGTGGGGAAATCGGAACCGCATAGTTTGACGCGCTAACTAAGATGATGATCAGGCCCAGTACCATAAAGCCCAACGTCGTAAATGTCCCATATAAGCTAGCATAGTCGCGGTGCATTCCTTGCAAGTGAAAAATCACCCCGGCAATGATCCCCGCGGCAAATGACAAAAAGGGTAAGGCAAACAAAATCCCGCCAAAAACGCGGGCCGTTGTCCCCACCAACTGTTTGGTACGCGAGAGTTTGAACTTGCCGTTAATGATGACCAGCAAGCCCATGACTAGGGGTATTCCCAAAAAGGCATACAGAATCATCGCGCCCCCCGCGTGAAAAGATGTGGCAAATTTATGAAAAAAATTGCTTGTTAAATGAGTGCGGGAGTGGAACAGGGGATAAACCTACGCCCAATCGCGGCCGCTGGCTTTTTTGATGCGGCGTTCGTAATCGCCGATCAGGCCGCCGACCACATCCCAGCGGTCGGGGCGGCGGACTTCGATATCGCCTTGCAGGTTGATCCGGACGAGGCAATTTTCGGTCAGGCCAGCGGCCTGCAGTTCCTCGGGCGAGACCTCGCCGGGAGTCAGGATGGACATGAGCGATTTGCCAGAAAGTTCGATAAAACGCATGGTGGTGGTCGTGCTGGAGTGAGTAAAATCCTTGCCCGGCTAGACTTAGCTTAGATTACTACGGTTTGCCGGGTCAAGCAAGCAGTGGGGGGGCGGAATGGGGTTTGTCGTGGACTTGTTACTATGAATTTACAGAGATTCCCGCGGTCGGACTGTATCCTGGAATAGTAGGTGTAAGAATTATCCGTTCCGTGGTCCTTCGAGAGTTGCCAAATTGGCAAATCATAGCAAACTTTTTCTAGGAGATTTGTGATGCACTATGTATGGCGCAGTTTGGCCGTGGGGAGTTTTCTGCTTGCTAGTGGAGTGGTCTTTTGGCAGGCGGCCGCCGCGGAAAATGAGAATCCGGTGGATCAACCGAATATGGACAGGGCAAAAAAAGAAAACAGGGCAGATACGGACGACAGTGCCGACAATCCGCCGCTAACCACTCAACAACAAACGGAGCTACTAAGCGAACAGACAAGCCAGTCGATTGTCGATCGGATCTCGCAGCGCGCAAAAAATTTGGTGCGGGTGACGGATGCTCCTTACAGCATCGATTGGAAAGTGGCGCAATTATGCAGAGAGCCCACGCCCCAAGAACTACCGCTGGAAAATCCGCATCGCGCACATTGGATTCACGTCCACGTGAATGCGCTGGCGGAAAAACCGATCCAAACGGGCACGGGAGTCTACCCACCCGGCAGCCTCATCATCAAAGAAAAATTTGCGGGTACATTACCCTGGGCTCAACCGGCTCCCCGGAATGAGGCGAATTTGCAAAATGCTCCAGCCAGTCGCAAAGAGCGCCTCAAAACCCCCGAACTCTTCACCGCCATGCTCAAGCGCGAGCCGGGCTACAACCCCGACTGCGGCGACTGGGAGTTCTTGGTCATCGACGGCCGGGCCACACAGGTCCTCGCCCGTGGCAAAATCGAATCCTGCATGGACTGCCATAAAGACTATAAAGGGACCGACTATGTCACGCGGGCGTATCTGCCGGCGGTCACAGAAAATAAACCCCCGCAATAATCCCACTTCGACTGGCTACCCCGCGACGCATTCTCTCACCGGGTAGCCAACAGCGCTGCCCGCCCCCCAAAAATCATTGCACGGCCTGCCACGGTTGCTTTGGCAAGAATGTCGCTCCGTAGGATCGCCATCGTTATAGAAGTAGTGTTTTGTCAACGATTCGTTTTCGGATGAGCCGTAGGGCGCTAGCCCACGGTTTGAGCGGCAAAAACCGTGGGCTAACGCCCAGCGGCTGATCTGCCTAACTCGAATCTTTAACTGTGACAAAGCACCAGTGTTCATGAGCAGTATTTATCCCTCGGGGTCGGGAGTCGTGGGCAGTGCAAACGTCTTTGGCTAAGCAGCCTGATACGCCCAGGACTCCTGTCCCCCTCATGGTTGTCAGGCCGGAGGGGGACGGGAATCCTTGGCGGCAATCCTGTGCAAATGACAGCGCCATCCGCGTTCAAAGCTTGGTTCTGCCGACTGAGCGCGTCAGTAGCTCTCAAATAACCGCGAAACATTCCCGTTTACATCAATGAACAGGTAAATGCTACCCATATCGCCAAACACGGCACAGTTGTCGTCGCCGTAGATTCCATTATTGTTGAAATCAAGTCCAAGCGGGTCGCGCTGGTTTACCCAAGGGTACGGCGCGTATGGAGCGGCTTGAATTGAACCAAGTTGGCAGAGGAAATAATTGTCTGTATCCGCGCCACCTTGAATGAAGTGTGGTAGCCCACCGATTTTTGTACCGTTTAAGATCGGCAGATTGTAGTTTTGCGACACAGCTAATTTGTGGGCAGCATCTCCAGCATCAGGGTAATCGGCTGAGCGGTGGATAGTGCCGTAGAATGAACCAGAAGAACCGATGGCGGAAGGAACGATTAGGTTTTTGGCGGGACTAATGTCCGCCGACATCCAGTGAAAGGAGAGACCATCCTCACACCAGAGCCAATCTTCCTTTGAATCGGTGAGAAGCAAGAGCACCGTACCCGGCAGATTGTCGCCGATGATGTCTATCGAGTCGGCGAAATTAAATTGAGCAAGAAAGTGACACGGGGAACCATCCGGTGCGCTGGGCCACTCTTGATCGGCGGGCCAAAACGGACGGCCACCGACCTTCGTACATGATGGATCATCAGGTTCGCCCTTGCCAAACACGAAAATATCGGTGGGAAACGCCTCGCCAATACGAAGATTATGTCGTTTCCGGAGTGTTTCGACCGAGTACAGATCCCACACGCTAGTGACTAGTTCGCCAGTCAGCTTCTCTGCGGCAGCATATGCGGCGAACGCCTTTGCGGCCGCAGCCATATCGAGTTCGGGATGTGCTTTGGAAGACTTTTTGACGATCATCATGGTGGTCCGTTACGGCAGAACATCTAGTATTCAGATGCCTGTAAATTACCAAACTCACCATATTCTGTCTAAACCATGCTCGTAGTCAAGAGTTTTCTACTAAATCCTGGTCTCTCCTTTTGTATGCTTTCTAGCTAAACGCAGCACGGCTAGCAATTTGTGAAGGCACCCAGCATTTATGGGTTATTTTCGCATGACGCAACCGCGTTGCGGTAGAAATACAGCGGCGGAACACGTTCCGCCCTACGGGGCTATCGGAAGAAGGGGAGGGGGCGAATTCAAAAGCAGGAATGTCGAAAGCAGAATTTCACCGCGTAGCGGTTTCGTATCGTAGCCGTGGGTGTCAACCCACGGTTTGGATAAGCCAGAAAAGTCTAGCCGCGTAGCGGCGAAGTCGTTTTTGGTTGGCGTTTATTTGTGGCTAGGAGAAGGTACATCCGTCACCGCAATGAATGTAGCAGGCACCGTCCCCGGTGCCGTGTCATTCCGTCGCCGCTGCGCGGCTCTGCATCCTGCCCATGCTGCGATCCGGGGGTTTGCACCCCGGCTAGCATCTTGACGCCGCTGCGCGGCTAACCGAGTTATTTTGCTTACCCCGGGTAGTCGCTGCGCGGCAACCCGGGGCTAAGTGCTGTAACCGCTGCGCGGTAGGAAGGCATTCAACCAAAAACTAAATGCCATCCACCAAAAACTAGCAGACACGCGCTCCGCTGCGCGTCGCGGCTTACCAAATTCTTGTACGGCGACGAAACGTCGCCGCTACGGGAGGATCGGCGAGTACAACTTGCCAGCTACGAAGAATACGGCGACGAAACGTCGCCACTACGGGGAGATCGGCGACGCCGTCTGGATGTCTTCTCCGTGCTCCTCGGTATTTTCTTCGTAACTCCGTGATAAACGAATTATCCGGGTCTCTCAATTCTCGCTCCACGTGGCGGCTAAACAAATACTAGAAGTGCAGCGGCGGAACACGTTTCGCCCTCCGAGACTCAATTTTGTTACGTCACCCGTTGCCGCCAGTAATCTGGCAAATTCCGCAAAACGATGCTGGCGAATTTGGGCTTTATGCGCAATCTTCCTCATTTGATTTTGCATTACCCGGCCAATTTGCTTGAAATTAGGCCACGCCCTCTGGTAAAATAAGGGGAGGAAAATCGAATTGCCATGCGGTAAATCGGTTTTCGCCATACAACCGCTACCAGGATAGCATCCTGTGGCCTGTGCCGCTTGGTCGAGCGTGGGGTTGATTCCCCCGTTCCGCTGCTAGGCTGGCAGGGTATCTCGTGGACTGGGAAGAACTGCCCATATGGCATCTTCCCCGCGGTTGAAGGAGTTAATCAGTCCGGCAATAGGTTTACCGTGGGATCCTCTCACTCCGTGAGAGTGGAACTAAGATGAACCGGGCCGTTGGTCCTTACCGCTTGGTTGACGCTTGACCTAGGGCGGCGCTGCGCTTGCCCTAGGCTGGGATAAGTCGGGCCTTTGGCCCGCAAAGAATGAACCCCCCTTTTAGTTGAACGGTAATCCACGAAGCTATCCTCTGTTCCTGTTCCCTGTTCCCTATCCCCTGTTCCCTGACCCCTATCCCCTGACTCCAAACTCCCCCCATGCCCATACTCGCCCAATATTGCCGCTGGTATCCTGCAACGTGCGCAGTCCTGTGGAGTGCGATTACGTTGCTGGTGGCATGTCCCACTTACGCAGAGGATGCGCTCGGAAAGTCGGCGGACCAGCCTCAATCAGCCGATCAACTGATCAAGTACAATCGCGACATTCGGCCAATTCTGGTCGAGAATTGTTTTGCCTGTCATGGGGCGGACTCGGCCGCGCGTCAGGCTGAATTGCGACTGGACAAGCGGGAAGCGGCGATTCAAAAGGGGGCGTTATCTCCCGGCGCGCCCGACAAAAGCGCGCTGATCGAGCGTATCCTGAGCAGCGACCCGGAAATGGTCATGCCCCCGCCCACCACGCATAAGACTCTTTCTCCCGAGCAAAGAGAATTACTGCGGCGGTGGATTGCGGACGGAGCGGAGTATGAGCCACATTGGTCGTATCAAACTCCCCGTCGGCCAGAGCTTCCCCCGGTCAAAAACACCTCCTGGCCACGCAATCCGATCGATCATTTTATCTTGGCCCAGTTGGAAGCCGCCGGCCTGCAACCCGCCCCAGAGGCGGACCGCCGCACACTGGCTCGCCGCTGGAGTCTGGACATCACGGGTCTGCCGCCGGACCCGGCCGATGTCGAGGCGTTTGTGAATGACAACTCCGCCGACGCGGCCGAAAAGTACGTGGATCGGCTGATGGCCCAGCCGGAATGGGGGGAGCACCGCGCCCGCTATTGGTTGGATTATGCCCGCTATGCCGACACGCACGGCATCCATTTTGACAACTTCCGCGAGATGTGGTCTTATCGCGACTGGATGATCAAATCCTTTAACGATAACAAGCCTTTTGATCAATTCACGATCGAGAATCTGGCGGGGGACCTGTTGCCCAACGCCACGCTGGAACAACAAATCGGCAGCGGGTTTAATCGCTGCAACATGACCACCAACGAAGGGGGAGCCATTGATGAAGAGTATCTTGTCCTGTACGCCCGCGATCGGACGGATACGACGGCGCAAGTGTGGTTGGGCTTGACTGCGGGCTGCGCTGTGTGCCATGACCACAAGTTTGACGCCCTCGCGCAGAAAGAGTTTTACGCGCTGTCGGCGTTTTTTAACAACACCACCCAGCGGGCAATGGATGGCAACATTCGGGACACGCCGCCAATCGTCCCTGTGCCGCAATCCGCCGACCGCGCCCGTTGGGAGCAAATCGGGGGAGAAATTGACAGCGCCCGCAGTGCGCAGGTCGCGCGCCGGGAAGCCGCGCGGGGGGACTTTAACGCGTGGTTGGATGCCGCCCAGCCTGAGGAATTGTCCGCGGGGATTCCGCGGGATAAGTTGCAGTTGCACGCTCCTTTAGCCGAAGGATCCGGCGCTAAAATTCAGGCCGTGCAAAATGGCGAAACCAGGGAGCACAACCTGATTGAGGGGGCTACTTGGTCCCCGGGACGGGCAAATCTATCCGCGCTAAAAATCGCCGGCCAGGCACCATTGTCACTTGCCGATGCGGGAAATTTTGAATCGGATCAGCCTTTTTCCTTTGGCGCTTGGATCAAATTACCCGACATTGACGTCACCAGCGCGGTCTTTGCCCGCATGGATGACGGCAATGGCTATCGCGGTTGGGACCTGTGGATCGATAACAATCGCGTGGGGGCCCATCTGGTCAACTCTTGGGCGGGGGACGCCATCAAGGTTTTTAGCAAAGCCCAACTCAAGAAACCGCGCGAATGGCAACATGTGTTTGTCACGTATGATGGGTCGAAAAAGGCCGAGGGGGTAAAAGTTTATATCGATGGACAGCCGCAGCCAATCGAAATCGCCAACAACAATCTCAAATCGACGATTAAAACCGATGTGCCGCTTAAGTTGGGCCAGCGGCACAATAGTTCGCGGATAGAGAATCTCGCGTTGGCCGATGTGCGGCTCTATGACCGCGAACTTTCCGCGACCGAAGTCGACTCCCTCGCGCAGGCGGAGCGCGTGTTGCCAGCCGTCCAAAAAGCCCGCGACCAGCGAAACGAGGCGGAAACCGCGGAGTTGTTCGCCTGGTGGCTGCAAAACCAAGACGCCCCGTCCCGCGAAATTCAAACTAGGATCGCAGCGCTAGAAAAGGAGCAGAACGAAATCAAGGCCCGCAGCACCATCGCCCATGTGATGCATGAAAAGCCGGACATGCCCAAGGCGCATGTCTTGTTCCGGGGCGATTATGACAAGCGGCGGGACGAGGTTGCGGCCGCGGTTCCCGCCGCGCTGCCGCCGTTTCCCGCGGACTTTCCGCGGAATCGCCTGGGCCTGGCCAAATGGCTGCTGCTGCCCGAACATCCCCTGACCGCGCGGGTGACGGTGAATCGCATGTGGCAAGAAGTCTTTGGCCTGGGTCTGGTGCGGACCACGGGTGACCTGGGCATTAGCGGCGAGTTGCCGTCGCATCCGGAGTTGCTGGATTGGCTGGCGGTGGAATTCCGCGAGAGCGGTTGGGATATGAAAAAGTTTTATCGGATGCTGTTGCTGTCGGCGAGCTACCGTCAGGCGGCGCTGAACACGCCGGAGAAATTGGCCAAGGACCCGCAGAATCGACTGTTGTCGCGCGGACCGCGGTTCCGCATGGACGCCGAGATGGTCCGCGACACGGCCTTGGCGGCCAGCGGTTTATTAGTCCGCAAGATTGGCGGCCCCAGTGTCCGCCCCTATCAGCCGGAAGGAGTGTGGGAGGCGGTGGCGATGCTGGAAAGCAACACGCGTAATTATCAGCGCGACCAGGGTGAAAACCTGTATCGGCGGAGCATGTACACCTTTTGGAAGCGGGCCGCGCCGCCGGCTTCGATGGAGATTTTTAACGCCCCCAACCGCGAGACCTGCGCGGTCAAACGGGACCGGACCAATACACCCTTGCAGGCGCTGGTGACGCTCAATGATACTCAATTTGTGGAAGCCGCGCGTAAGCTGGCGGAAATGGCACTGGCCCAGGGAGGACCAACGACCGAAGAGCGGTTGCGGTTTGTCGCCTTGCGACTGATTGGCCGGCCCCTTTCGGCGGCGGAACAAGAAATCCTTTCCCGATCCCTAGCGGATTTTGCCGCGCATTACGCGAGCGCACCGGCGGACGCGGCGGCGCTTTTGGCCGTGGGCGAGTCAAAATCCGACCCAGCCTTTCAGGCGGAGGAACTAGCCGCGTGGACGATGACGGTCAATGTGCTGCTCAACATGGATGAAGCGCTGTGCAAATAACTTCCAATTTTACCACGGATTAGCACGGATGAAACACGAATTATGTAGTTCCCCGAACCTCATTCCCTAACCCCTGTTCCCTCGCCCCGCATCCCTAGCCCCTCGACCCTCGCCCCGCATCCCTCTCTCCTCACCCCACATCCCCCCATGCATCCCCTCGACCAACTACGGCTAAATCTGACCCGTCGGCATTTTTTTCAGGCTGGTTCGCACCTGTTGGGCGGGGCGGCCTTGGCCACGCTGCTAGGACCGCGCGGGTTGGCTTTTGGCAGTGATAACGCAACGCGTGATGCCACGGCGGGAAACACGGGCGAAAGTGCGGGCGCCGTTGATCCCGCACTGACCAGCACGCTGGGCAAGCAAGCCGCACTCTCCGCGACGCATCTTCCGCCGAGGATCAAGCAGGTGATTTATTTGCACATGGTCGGCGGTCCTTCCCAGATGGACCTTTTTGATTATAAGCCGCAAATGGCCGAATGGTACGATAAGGACCTGCCGGAAAGCATTCGCAACGGCCAGCGCCTGACCACCATGACCAGCGGCCAAAGCCGGTTTCCCATCGCGCCGTCCATGTATAAATTTAAACAACATGGCCAGTGCGGCATGTGGGTGACGGAGTTACTCCCCTGGACGGCCAAAATGGTGGACGACATGTGCTTTGTGCGCAGCATGTGCACCGAAGCGATCAATCACGAACCGGCCATTAGCTACATTCAAACCGGCAATCAAATCACGGGACGGCCTTGCCTGGGCTCGTGGTTATCCTACGGGCTGGGGACGCTCAACGAAAACCTGCCGACATTTGTGGTCATGGTGGCCAAGCCCACCAATACCGAGCAGATGCAGGCAATTAGCGGGCGACTCTGGAGCAGCGGCTACCTGCCTGGAGAACATTCTGCCGTCACATTTCGCTCTAGCGGCGATCCGATTTTGTATATTAACAACCCCGCGGGCGTGCCAACGGACATTCGCCGCAAGTCGCTGGACAGCCTGAATCAGCTCAATCAAATGACGTTAGAGCAATTGGGCGATCCCGAGACGCGCACCCGCATCCAGCAGTACGAAATGGCGTTTCGGATGCAAGCTAGCGTGCCGGAACTGACCGCGCTCGAAACCGAACCCGCCAGCACGTTTGAATTATACGGCGAGGCGGCCAAAAAGCCCGGAACATTTGCCAATACCGCGCTCCTGGCCCGGCGAATGGTCGAACGCGGTGTCAGGTTTGTGCAGATTTATCACAACAATTGGGACCATCATGGCAATGTGGCGGGGCGGATGCCGGACCAGTGTAAGGATGTGGATCAAGCCTGCTACGGCCTGGTGCAAGACCTGAAATCGCGGGGACTTTTGGATTCGACCCTGGTGGTGTGGGGTGGGGAATTTGGCCGTACGATTTACTCTCAAGGGGGCCTCAGCAAGACCAACTACGGCCGTGACCACCATCCCCGCTGCTTTACCATGTGGATGGCCGGCGGCGGGTTCAAGGGAGGGACCATCTACGGCGAAACCGATGATTTCTCTTACAATATTTTGGACGAGGCCAAAAAAGTTCACATGCGGGACTTTCACGCCACGGTGCTGCACCAACTGGGCCTGGACCACGCCCGGTTTAGCTACCGCGTGAATGGCCTGGACTCGCGGTTGACCGGGGTGGAACCGTGCCGCGTCGTGCGGGAGCTGCTGGCGTAGGGGGGATGATTGTTTCGGTAACTTTGTGTGGTTGTATTGTATTAGTTGAACAAGGAATCGAATATGTGCAGATTTTTCATCCTGTTCATTCTGATTGCACTTCGTGTTTATAACGCTTACGCCGCCGAAAGTCCCCTCGCCCAGGCCCTCTCTACCAAAGCCGCCGAAGTCAAAAAACTGCTCGCCGACGACCTGCGCATGATCGTCCGCGAGCCATTTATCATCGCCGGAAACTTGAGCGAAAAAAATCTGGCGACCTGGCACCAGCAAACCATTCAACCCGCCGCCGCGGCGCTGGGCAGGCAGTATTTTACCACTCCTCCCAACGCTCCGATCGTTATTTGGCTCTTTACCGACGCCGACACCTATACCCGACACGCCGAGCGGATTTATGGTGATAAGGATATTTCCGTTTACGGTTATTACAAGCCCGACCAGCGGGCACTGGTGATGAACATCGGCACGGGGGGGGGTACGCTCATACACGAACTGGCCCACGCGCTGGCGGCGGTGGACTTTCCGGGCCAGCCCGATTGGTTTAACGAAGGTCTCGCCAGTTTGTACGAGCAAAGTCGCTTCGCCGGAACCGGCGAAAAGCTGCGCATCTATGGGCTGACGAATTGGCGGCTGCCCAAATTGCAAGAGGCGATCAAAGCGGGCAAACTGCAATCGCTAACGGAACTCATGTCCCTGCGGGATTTTCGCGGGGCCAACATGGGACTCAACTACGCCCAAGCAAGATATTTTTGCCAATATTTGCAAGAGCAAGGCAAGCTGGAGGAGTATTACCGGGCGTTTCGCGATAATCGTGAAGAGGACCCCCACGGCCTAAAAGCGGCAAAAAAAGTCCTCGGCGCGGAGGCCTGGCAAATCATCGATGCCGATTATCAGAAGTGGGTCTTGGGGCTGAGGCCAATTAAGAATTAAGAATGAAGAATTAAAAATGAATAAGCATTTCCGCCGCTGACTTATCCAAAAATAGTTCACACCTAGCGTGCCTTTGCAAAATACTGGCCGGGACATCCGGGGTGATTGGCCCCTCGACCGCCCGCGCGACCGCGACGGCTTTGCGTTGGTCGGGAACGGTGCAAATGATCTCCCGGCTGGACAGAATTTGCCGCACGGACATGCTGATGGCACGGCGGGGAACATCGTCCAGCGTGGCAAACCAGCCTTCTCCCAACTGCTGGCGACGGCAGGCCTCGTCCAGATTTACCACCAAATAAGGGTCCGTCGCGTCAAAGTCCGCCGGCGGATCATTAAACGCCAGATGCCCATTCTCGCCGATGCCCACAAACGCCACATCAATGGGCGTGTCGCGCAGGATCGCGCCGACACGCTGGCACTCGGTCTGGGGGTCGCGGTCACCGTGCAGATAATGAAAGTCCGCCAGCGGCAAGGGAAGTTTACTAACAAACCTCCGCCACAGATACAGCCGAAACGAGGCCGGATGCGTGATCGGCAGGCCGATATACTCGTCCAGATGAAAAGCCGTGACGCGCGACCAGTCCAGGTCTGGCTGCGCGACCAGGTTTTCCAGCATTTCAAATTGCGACGCGCCGGTGGCGACAATAATCGCCGCCGCGCCGCGCTCGGCGATTGCCGTGCGGATCAGGCTGGCTCCGGCCGCGGCGGCCGCCCGCCCCAGGGTCGGTTTGTCGGGATGGATGTGGATTTGCATGGCGCAAAAAAGAGAGTTTTAAAATACAAATTTAATCACGGAGAATTGGAGGAGTCACGGAGAAGCATTTAATAAAAATTCAGTAAAGGAATTACCAGTCCATAATTTTAAATTTCAAATTTGACATTACAAATCTTGCATTTCAAATTTGATTTTTCAGGTCTGGCTCTGCTCCGCCAACTTTGCCAAGAGCGTCTTTGCCGCGCCGCTGGCTATTGCCCGCTCTGCCCGCGCTGCGCATACGCGCGGGTCCGTCGCCGCGCCCGCCGTCCATAGTCCCGCGGCGGCGTTGAGAATCACAATCTCGCGTGGCGGGCCGGGTTCGTTGTCCAGCACGCGGTGGATGAGCGCCGCGCTGTCAGCGGGATCGTTGATTAACAGGCTGTCAAGCGGACTTTCTTGCAAGCCAAAATCGGCGGGCGACCAGGTGAATTCGGTTATCTGGCCATCTTGCACGAGCGAGACATCTGTCGCGCCGGCCAGGGTCACTTCGTCCAGTCCGTCCCGCCCACTGACCACCACTGACCGCCGCGTTCCCAGTTGGGCCAGCGCGCCGGCCAAAAGCGGTCTGTACGCCGGCTTTCCCACGCCTAGCAGTTGGCAAGGAGCGCTGGCGGGATTGGCCAATGGCCCCAGCAGATTAAAGATGGTCGGCACGCCCAGGGCGCGGCGGACGTCGGCGACGCGTTTCATCGCGGGGTGGTAGAGCGGGGCAAAACAAAAGCCGATTCCCAGTTCGGCCAGGCAGCGTTCGATAACAGGGAGGTCGGCCGAGATATTGACGCCCAGCGCGGTAAGGACGTCGGCGGAACCGCTTTTGCTGCTGATGCCGCGGTTGCCATGTTTGGCCACGGGGACGCCGGCAGCGGCGGCAACGAGCGCGGCGGCGGTGCTAATGTTAAAAGTCCGCGCGCCATCTCCGCCGGTGCCGCACGTGTCCAGGAATGTCGCGTGGGGGGAGCGGATCGCCCGCATGTGCCGCCGCAGGGCCATGGCGGCGCCGGCGATTTCATCGGCGGTTTCCCCTTTGTTCCGGAGGGCTAGTAGAAATTCTCCGATCTGTTCGTCGGGAATGTCGCCGCGCATGATGGCGTCCAGGGCCTGATCCGCTGTTTCAATAGACAGCGCCTGCCCCGCGATGAGATTCTGACACAACTCGGTCCAATGCTGGATGTTATTCATCGGCGCGGAATTTCAATTGAAAAATCCCCCTTACCCCACGCCTACCATGCTGGCCGCCGGTTGGTGGGCTTCGGCCAGCGCCGTGTCCGCCGTCAGCCGCAGGGTGATGCTCCATTTGCCTTGGGCGTCCCCGGTCACATGCCAGTGCGGGACCACCGCCACCGATTGATGCACCAGTTCAAAGCCCCCCTCGCTTTGACTGACCGTTTGCACCGGGTACGTCCAAAGATGCGTGGGTTGCGAAAAAGCCAAGCCGACGTCGATTCCCAGCCACTCATCGACCAGGCTCAGCTCCGTTTGTTGGCGTAGGTCCAGGCTGGTCCCCAGGTCTCCTAGTCGTTGGCGGCTGGCGTCTAAAAAGTAACGGTCGCTGGCGCCGCCGGGTAGTCCGGCAAAATTAAATTCCACGGCAAAGTGAAACGTGCGGCCGGGGGGAAGACCTTCGATCAAGTAGCCAATCTCGAATGCGGAATGACCCGCCTCCAGGGTGATCCCCTTGGTAATCCGTAGCGGCACACCCCAGGCGTTCCCCGCGCGGGTCATCTGCACCTGAATGCGTCCCGGATTGCGGCGAATTTTGGCCTCGTAGCCACCATGCAAAAAGTCCCCCCGCTCCATCGCTTGGCTGGCGGCAATTGTAGTCAACGACACATCGTCATCATAAAAGTGGTCCAGCAGGCTTTTGCGCTCATAGGCGTCATACTGGGTGACGCGATGTTCCAACCCGGCTTGCTTGAATTTGACCGGCGCGTTGGCGTCAATGACGCTTCCGCCGGCGGCGTTGGGACCGGCTAGCACGCGTTGGTGGTAGGCCTCGGGCCGACGGGTCAGCGTGGCCAATAGATTATGTCGGATCGCGCGGACATCCAGTTCGTAGATTTGGCCGCCGCGGGCCGGGGCAATGAGCGCCAGCAATTTATCATTTGCCAGCCGGACTTCGGGCCGACCGTCAAAGTTGTAATCGTCGCTCGTCGCTTCCACCCAGGGATGGCGGCGGTTTTCCGCCTGATCGAGCAGGTTTTCGGCCTGGATCAGATGTTCGTAAATGGCATTGCGCAGATGGGGCAGATAAATTCCGCCAAACGCGCCATGCCAGTAGGGGCAATTGCACTGGCCGCGATACAGTTCGGTTCGCGCCTGGCGAATCAGGCCCTGGTCAGCGCCATTGGCAACCGCTTCTTGCAGGCGTTTGCTAATCAGCATCATGCGGGCATACATTTCGTTCGCTTCGGGGTATCGGACCTTAAAGTTGCGCCAAAAACCCCCGCGCATAAAATGCGACAGCGTGGGCCAACGGGGATCATCGCGCAGCGACGCCCGCGCTCCTTCGTATTGGATCAGTTGTTCGGGGGGCAACACCCATTCTGTCATTTCGCGGTAGCTTCCCTCGGGTAGATAGACAGTCCCCTGGGGTGGGACGCTGTCGATCAGTTCGCTGGGGAGTGTCAGTTGGATCCAGGGATTTTGGGCGAATTGCTCAAATAATTGCGCCAGCCAGCCGCCGGGTTGCACGGTGTGGCCGGTATCGGGCCATACGCCAAATTTCTCGCCATCATCGGCAAACAGCGCCGCGCAGCCCGGCGCGCGGTGCGATAAATCGCGCAGATAGTCGATCGCCTGGTAAACCGCGCCAAACGGGATGATATAACGCAAAGGCTCGCTCCCCGGCAGGACGCGCAAAGTGCGGCCGTCATCCTCGGTCAGATAATATCCATGCAATTGATCGGGTCGTAACCCGGCGTTTTTAAAGTGTGAATCATCCAGAATAATGTAATCGACCCCCGCCTCGATCAGGTCGCCGGTCATCGACTGTTCCCAGACCCGCTCGGGAATCCACATGCCGCGGACGGTGGCTCCCAAGCGGGTTTCCAGCCATTCGCGAAATGTGCGGATCTGCCCCACGCGGTCGCGGGGGGAAATCATCGACAGGATCGGCTCATAAAACGCGCCGCCGATAATTTCGATCCGGTTGGCCGCCACATAGCGGGCCAGCCGATCCAGGTATTCGGGATGATGCGCGTCCAGCCACTCCATCAGCGGTCCGCTGGTGTGCAAGCCGACCCGCAACTGGGGATACTGATCCAATAGATCCAAAAACGGCCGGTAGCTGTCCTGATATGCCTGTTCAAAGACATGGTCAAAGTTGCCAATCGGTTGATGGTCGTGCAAGACAAAGAGCAGGCGCAGGGAGTTCATTTGATGCAATTAAGAATTAAAAATTACGAATTAAAATGGACTGGGAAAGCTGTGAACATTCGTCGCAATTCAGCGGCCGCGGATTCGGCGCCGACGGTATTAATATAATAACCGCTGGACCACTCAAAACCGGCCTGGATAGTTGTGCGCGGAATAACCTCTATATGCCAGTGATAGTGTGCCAACGGCAAACTGTCAAACGGCCCGCTGTGAATCCACCAATTCCACGCCGCTTGGCCAAAAATCCGCTCATATGCGACTAAAATTTGTCCAATCAAATTCGCCAAATCGGCAAGGTCGCCGTGAGCCGCAAACTCAAAATGACTGTTATGCCGTTTGGGTAAAATCCAAATTTCATACGGGACACGTCCCGCCGCGGGACAAAGCGCGACAAAATTCGCGCTCTCCGACACCCAGCGATCACCTGCCGCTTCACCGGACGCCAGCAATTCGCAGAAGGGACATTGACCTGTTAAGGCGTGACGCTCGGCGGCGGCGAACAGCTCTTGGCGGGGTATGAGTGGAACGGCGGGGAGTGCCAATAACTGGCAATGCAGATGCGCGATTGACGCTCCCGCCGCCGCGCCGCAATTTTGAAAAGCGGCCAACCACTTCCACGGGGCAGTGCCGTTAGCCGCTCCCTTCCGCAATTCGCCATACCGCCGCCAGAGCGCGGTTAATGTCAATTCCCATTGCAATAAGCTGAGGCCCGTGGCCGTGGTCACATGTTCGGGACAACAGACAAGGACCTCGTGTTGGCCCGTATCTCCGCGCGCGGCGGGGTAACGATTGGGGATTAGCCGCGTCAGCCAACCTGGCATGTCGACGGCGGAGCCCGCGGGTCGGTCGGCCCAGACTTCGGGCGGTGTCGCGGATTCGTTTCCCGGACAAAAAGGGCAGGGGGGTTCTATTGGATTTTCAAATGCATTGCCGGGGATTCCGCTCAACAGTGCTTGCGGCCGCGCCGCGCGCTCTTCCGCCACCAGCACCGTATGGGGCAAGAGCCAACCAGGCTGGGTGAATGGTTCGGGTGGCATAGGTTTTACCAAAAAATCTTTATCGCGGGCTTTATCTAGAATAACCGAATCGCGATGTAATTAAATCTACGCAAAGTTGCGAGTAAGACATCTTAGTGGGCCAAAGGCCCAACCTGTCTCAGCCTAGGGCAAGCGCAGCGTCGCCCTAGGTTTATGGCAAGAAAAAAGTGGAAGGGCCAACGGCCCGATTCATCAAATTTGGCTGACAGCAGTTTATCCGCCTCTCTCTTGGGTTGCGGATTGAATTGCCACACCACGTTTCATCAGTGCTTAATCGTGGCCCAATATGATTTCCTGGTGTGGACGAAGTTGATGAAATGGCATGTCGCGCCTTATCCTGCGAAATTATTAACTCCTCCCGCTTTCCTGTCTGCCCCAATCGCCGTCAGCGTGCTAAAATTCCCTGCTGCCGTAGCTTACCAGACAGCCCCCCACTAGAGATTCTTCCATGCCTGTCAAATCGCTTCCTCCCCGCGATAAAGTCAAACCCGCCGATGCCTGGGATTTGACACCCCTGTTTGCCAGCGATGCCGCTTGGGAAAAAGCCTTTCGCAAATGGGTGGCGCTCATTCCCAAGTACCAGGAATTTGCCGGCAAGCTCGGCGATAGCGCCCAACAACTGGCCAGCTTTTTGGACTTTGATAACGAATTTGAACGTCTGGGTGAGCGGCTATCGACTTATGCGTTTCTGAAAACAACCGAAGACCAGGCCAATAGTAAGTATCAGGAGCTACTGGGACGGTATCGCCATGCCGCCAGCCAGGCGGGCCAGGCGGGAAGCTTTTTTCGGCCAGAATTGATGGCCATACCCGCGGCAAAGATGCAAAAATTCCTTAAGTCCGCGGAGTTGGCCCCGCACTTGATCAGCCTCAATCGTATCCTGCGGTACAAGGCCCATACGCTGACGCCGGGGGAGGAAAAGTTATTGGCGATGCAGGCGGAAATGTCGGAAACGCCGAACTTGGTCTTTCGCCAATTAAATGACACGGATCTCAAATTTGGCGTGGTGGAAAACGAGCGCGGACAAAAGATAGAGCTCAGCAGCGCGACGTTTATGAATTTTTTGTACTCGCCAGCGCGGAAGGTGCGGGAGACGGCGTTTCACCAGTTTTACGAGGAATACGCCGCGCATGCCAACACGCTGGCCGCCACGTTATCCGGATCGATCCAGCGGGATGTCTATTATGCCAAGGCCCGGAATTTTCCTTCCGCGCTGGAGAATGCCTTATTTCCGGACAAAGTGCCGCTGGCCGTGTATGACAACCTGATCGCGGCCGTCCGACGGCATCTCCCCGCGCTGCATCATTATTACGAGGTGCGGCGGCGGCGGATGAAGCTCAAGGCCATCCATCACTACGACACGTATGTCCCCATCCTGGCCGAACGCCAAACCAAGCACACCTGGCAGCAGGCGGTGCAAGTGATTTTAAGCTCGCTCAAGCCCCTGGGGAGCGAATATTGCGGTGTCCTGGAAAAAGGCCTGAATAACGGTTGGTGCGACCGCTATCCCAATCGGGGCAAGCAAAGCGGCGCGTTTAGCTGCGGCTCGTTCGATGGTCCACCGTACATTCTGATGAATTATCAGCCCGAGGTGCTGGATCAGGTCTTTACCCTGGCGCATGAGGCGGGGCACTCGATGCACTCGTTCTACTCCGCTAAGCATCAGCCGTTTCAGTATTACAACTACACGATCTTTGTGGCGGAGGTCGCCAGCACGTTTAATGAGCAATTGCTGGGACGAATGATGTTGGATCAGGCCACCGATGACGCGCAGCGGGCTTATTTGCTCAATCGCGAAATTGACGCCATACGCGGCACCATCTTTCGCCAAACGATGTTTGCCGAATTTGAAAAGTCCACCCATGCCCTGGCGGAGGCGGGCGAAACGCTCACGCTGGACCGGCTGCGGGGGACCTATCGCGAATTGCTGGACGCGTACTTTGGGCCAAAGTTTGCCATTGATGATTGCTTATCGCTGGAATGCCTGCGGATTCCCCACTTTTATCGAGCATTTTATGTCTACAAGTACGCCACCGGCTTGGCGGCCTCGATTGCGCTCTCGGAAAAAGTCTTGGCTGGAGGCAAAGCGGAGTTGGACGCGTATTTGGGCTTTCTCAAGGGAGGGTGCTCGCGGGACCCGCTGGAGCTACTCCGCGGAGCAGGGGTTGATATGGAACAGGCAGGCCCCGTCGATACCGCCTTGGCCCGGTTTGAAAAATTGGTCGACGAGCTGGATGAATTGTTATAAGTTTGCGAAATTTTGTGTGAGTAGAAGTACCCGGATTTTCGTAGTTCGGGCTTTAGCCCGACACCCAGAGGAGTGTTGAATCGTTGGTCGAAGCGGATGAATCGGACCGTTGGCCCTTCCTTTTGAAATGCGCTGTTAACCTAGGGCGACGCTGCGCTGGCCCTAGGCTGGGATAGGTCGGGCCTTTGGCCCGCAGAGAAACAAACGCCTTTGGCCCGCAAATATTTAGTCAACCAATTATCTTTGCACCTTGCGAAGATTTTGAAAGGTTAGTAGTACGGTATTCTGCGATTCCGCGGGGCACGGGAGGCGATTTTGCGAATCTAGTTAAATATTGCCATTTCTTACGGTACTTTGCTTGTCAGGTATGCCTCGTATTGAATAAAACCAAATTCCAAACTCCATAAATCAAACACCCAGCCCCCCCACCATGTCCACCACCCGTCAACTTATCCGTGTCGGTCATAGCCCCGATCCCGACGACGCATTCATGTTTCATGCCCTGACCAATGGCAAGGTCGATACCGGCCCGTATGAATTTCGCCATGAATTGGTCGATATCGAAACGCTCAACCGCCGCGCGTTTGCGGGCGAACTGGAACTTACCGCCCTTAGCCTGCATGCCTACGCCCATTTACACCAGATTTATGTCCTCTGCCCCTGCGGCGCCAGCATGGGTGACAATTACGGCCCGATGGTGGTCGCCCGCCAAAAATTTGACCGGGATTCCCTGCGCGGCAAGACCATCGCTGTCCCCGGGACGCTAACGACCGCGTATCTGGCCCTGCGCTTGTGGCTGGGGCGGGATTTTCAGGAGGTGGTCGTCCCCTTTGACCAGATTATCCCCGCACTCTTGGCGGGCGAATACCAGGGAACGCCCCTGGACGCCGGGCTGATTATTCATGAGGGACAACTGACTTACGCTGATGACGGCCTGCAACTAGCCGTGGACCTGGGTGTGTGGTGGCAAGCCGAAACCGGCCTCCCCCTGCCGCTAGGGGCCAACGGCATCCGCCGCGACCTGGGCCTCCCCACGATGATCGCCGTGACCAAGCTCCTCAAGCAAAGTATCGAATATGGACTGAAAAACCGGGCCGAGGCCCTGGATTATGCCATTCAGTGGGGGCGTGACCTGGATCGGCCCCGTGCCGACAAGTTTGTGGGGATGTATGTGAATGACTGGACGCTGGATTTTGGAACGCGGGGGAGGGAGGCGATCCGGGTGTTGCTAGATAGGGGATTTACCGAAGGTGTGATCCCCCAACGGGTTACGCCGGAATTTGTAGATTATTAGGCTGTAGCGGCGACTTTTAGTCGCCGAAACTGTTTAGTCGCCAAACTTGTTCGCAAGACTTTAAATCCCTCTGAAGCCTTATTTTCTCTCAGCTTAAAGCCCAGGCTGGCGTAAGCCGTCCACCCGAACTGTCAATTATTAATTCTTAATTTTTAATTATTAATTCTAAACACTGGCATTCCCCGCAATATTCCGAAATAATAAAATTTGGAACAGAGAATCTCATCTGATTTGGGCCAGAGAGCGATCGGAGCCGTGGCAAGCTAGACCGTCGCTCGACTTTTGTGGCAGGCGGAAATCAAACTCGATTTTGGGATTGCGCACGCCTATACTGGAAGTTGGCGGAAGTTTTTCTTTTCTGGCTCGGCTTTTTTCGCGATAGCATTGCAAATTTGGCAATTTTGCACCGCACTTTTTGCACAGCGTTTTTGAATAAGGATTCTGTCATGCGCAAGCGCAGCGTCGGCTTTACGTTGGTGGAATTGCTGGTGGTGATCACGATCATCGGCATGCTCATGTCGCTGTTGCTTCCCGCGGTCAATTCTGCCCAGGAAGCAGCCCGCCGGGCGACGTGCAATAATCGGATTCGCGAGATTTGCACCGCGACGATCGCCTACGCCACGGCCAAGCAGTATTTTCCCGGCTATCGCAATCCGCCGGTGTTTAGCAATAACAACACCCAAGGCCCGGCTGTTTCTTGGCAGGTGACCCTGCTACCGTACTTGTCGGAACAAGCTCTCTATGACAACTGGGTCAACAACCAGAACGGCCCCGTGCCGGTTCCCCGCAGGGACATGTTTGTTTGCCCGTCGGATGCCAACGCCGCCGCCAGTCTGACGGGCACCACCAGCTATGCCGTCAATTCCGGTCGACAGGATCGAGTTGATCAAGCCAACACGAATCAGGGAACGGTGACGGTGTCCGGTACGGAACGGTACGAAGGTATTTTTAACTTTCTCTCCCATCCCGCCACGAATAAGCAACTACGGTTGCAATTTGGCACCATGCGGGACGGCGACGCCACCACCGTCATGGTCACCGAAAATCTGGATGTCAACGAATGGGGGACGCCCAACCCGACCGAGGACCTGATGGGCGTGATGTGGGAGCCAAACGGCCCCTCGCTATTCCTGCGAATCAATAAGGAACGGGGCAAACGGACCGATTTTAACAATCCCGCGACGATTCGGTTTGCCCGGCCCTCCAGCAATCATCCCGGGGTTTTCCTCACGGGGTTTGTCTCGACTAACGTCCGTTCAATCGATGAAAATATTCAGTCAACCGTTTGGGAACGGCTGATGACGCCGGACGGGCAGAAGCTGTGGCAAATCAATAACACCCTGTATGCCGCGCAAAACGTGCCTGTCTCTGATAGCGATTTCTAAATTTTTATTTTGCACCCCAACTTTTTTGGAAACCGGAACATGGCTCCCACAACAAAGCGGCGTTCGTCCGCGCGTGGTTTTACGCTGGTGGAACTGCTGGTGGTGATCACGATCATCGGCATGCTGATGTCGCTTTTGTTACCGGCGATTAATGCCGCCCAGGCGACCGCCCGGCAGCGGGTTTGTCAAAGCCAGATTCGCGATCTGGCCCTGGCGGTAATCGGCTATGCCAGCGCCAAGTCCAAGTATCCCGGCTATCGGGGGAATCAACTGCGGGAAAGGAACGTCTTTGACGCCCCCTGGACCGTCATGGTGCTGCCGTATAAAGAAGGGCAGGGGATCTATGAGCGGTTTCAAAATTTGACCAATCAACCCGCGGCGAATGTGGGTCCCAATTCGCAATTAGCCTGGCCGGGGGGGAACACCGAAGAACTGTACCGGGCGGATTTTATCTGCCCGGACAATTTACCCAACCGGCCGGATAATGCCTGGACGTCGTATTGCATCAATAGTGGTCGGCCGATGCCGGTGCCGCCGACGGGTAATAATCCTGAAAAGCGCGGGGACGGTCTGTGTCATGACACGGCCAGCCCGCAACCCGGGGCCAGCAATAGCCGTCAGGGGCAGCGGATCTTTAACACGCCCGACACGGTCACGGACGGCAAATCGCAGACGATTCTACTGGCCGAAAATATCCAGGCGCAATTTTATACCGACCGCGATCAAAAGTATCACACGATCATGTGGCATCCCCGCGGGGGAACCGCCCAGCAAGAGGCCCTGCGCAAGGTCAACGGCCGCGACCCGGCCCGTTACACGCCTTATCCGCCGGATTTGGCTATAAATGACGACGAGGCCCGCCCCAGCGGTTACCACGCGGGAGGAGTGAACATCGCGACGCTGGATGGTTCCACCCAATTTTTGCGTGAAGATGTCGATTACGAGGTTTACCGGCATCTGTTGACCGTGTCCAACCAAGACATGAGCGCGGATCTGTTTGGCGATACCAATGCCAATAACGTGCTCAATCGGGTGATCAGCGACGGGGAATTTAGGTAGGAAAAAGTTTAGGATTCATGTATTTGGCAATATTCAAGCTAGCATTCGCTGGCAGATTCCCGCCGATTTTGCCGCCATTTCCGATTTTTCCATTTTTCCCCGCACGCCTGTTGACGCGCGGGGTTTTTTTATTCCATACTTACTGGTTCGGAGCATTTCTTTCTCCCCGCGACCGGACGCTGGCGCGGGCGGGGGACTTCGTCTTTAGACCCGCGTCCTACTTCAGGAGAACTTAGCCATCGACAAGCCGCAACGGATCAATGAACAAATTCGCATCTCGCCAATTCGTGTCATTGGAGCAGACGGACAGCAATTAGGCGTCATGCCCACGGATCAGGCCATGGCCATGGCCCGCGATGCCGATCTGGACCTGGTGGAGGTCGCGGGGAACGAGCGCCCGCCGGTCTGCCGGATCATGGACTTTGGTAAATTCAAATACCAGCAAAAAAAGAAGCACAATAAAACGCACGGCCATCAAAGCAAGCTAAAAGAGCTACGCGTCCGCCCCAGCACCGGCGAGCATGACCTGGAATTCAAGGTCAACCAGGCCCGCGGCTTTTTGCAGCATAAGGATAAGGTCGTCTTTTCGGTGATCTTTCGCGGTCGCGAGAACGCCCACATCGACGAGGGGCATCGCGTGGTCAACCAGATCATTCACACACTGGAAGACGTCTGCAAGGTGGAGTCCCCCCCGCAGCAACAGGGTAAGCGGATTGTGTGCGTGCTGGTGCCGAAGTAACGCAGGCACTTTACCCGCCCCGTGTTACTTCTTGCCTAGTTTGCGCTGCGCCTGAAAGAACCGCGAGAGGATTTCTCCGCATTCCGCCGCCAGGACTCCCCCCGCGACGGCGCACCTGTGATTGAGCCGCGGGTCCGTGAGAAGCTGAAATAGCGACGCCGCGGCCCCCGCCTTGGGATCGGCCGCGCCATACACCACCCGCGGAATCCGCGCCTGCAAGATCGCTCCCGCGCACATCGGGCAAGGCTCCAGCGTGACATACAGCGCGCACCCCTCTAACCGCCAATCCCCCAGCTCCCGCGCTCCCCGTGTGATCGCCAGCATCTCGGCATGGGCCGTGGGGTCATGCAATTGCTCGCGCAGGTTATGGGCCGTCGCCAAGATTCGCCCCTCGTGGACTAGTACCGCCCCCACCGGGACTTCCCCCGCTTGTGCGGCTAGGGAAGCTTCTGCGAGTGCCATCCGGATGTAGTCTTCGTCGGTGTTATGCATGACCCAGCACCTGTCCCGTTCGGCGCAACTATCCCGTCCGGCGGACGGGACCTACTGACTCACTCCCCGATTGTGACGGTCAATGGCGGGCTGATCACGTTGCTGGTGGTGCCGGAATCTCCCATCGCCATCACCCGCAGGGTTACCGGTCCCGTGCCTAAAATGGTCTTGGCCGTGGTGGGAATATTAAAAGTGGTCTGGCCGCCGACCGCCTGGGCCAGAATGCGGCCATTGGAATAGGCCAGCAGGTTACGGGCGCCGGGAGCGGTGACTTGGATGCTAATCGGCTTGCCCGCGGCGACGGTGGTGGCGGCCAGTTTGGCGGTCAATTTGCGGTTGGAATTGACAAACGGGGCATTGATGACTTTGCGTCCCTGGGTTTCGATCAGCGTGGCCGTCAGCCCGACGACCCGCAGTTCATGGTAACCGTCGGGATATTGCGCGGTGTTGAGTGTTAACTTTTCTCCCGCGCCACAGCGGCCGACGCGCGCTCCATCGACAAACAATTCAAAGCGATCCACAGCGGCCCCCCCGGCCCCCGCCACGGCGGTGGGAATTAATTCTATGGTCCCCTGCAACGGCTGACCGGTGAGCGCTGCTCCGGCCTCCCCCTCCGCGCCGGCCAGGGTTACATCCACCTGAGGGACTACTCCCCAGGGGGCGCACAGGGGGTCCCCCACAATCAGTAGCTGGTAGGGCCCCTGAACCGATTGATAAAACGATTCCGCCAGGTTGCATCCCCGGGCGTAATGCACGTGCAGTTGCGGATGGGGAAACTTTTGCGCTATGGCGTTGGGTTCGTCCACGGTGCCGCTGGAACCGGACGCCCCCGCGCGGAGAAACTCGGTAAGTAGTGTCTGGCCGTGTCCCTTGTCAAAGCGGCCGCCAAAGCTGGTCAGGTTTTCGACAACCGCCCCGGGCAATATCGTCGATCCCGACGCCGCCACGTTGAACGTGGGAAACCCCAACACCCCGCCGGCGATATCGGGTTTTTCGCGCGGGAACAGGTCCTTGATGATTTCCACTTTTTGGTTCATGGCTTGGAGTTCTTTGGCCACCACGCCAAAGTAGGGAGCCCGCGTTCTGGCCCGGACATCGGCATGGTCCGAAAAATAGTGCGTCCCGCCGGGCCGGGTGCCATCCGCGGCGGCGGACCGGGTTAGCACATTGACCGCCTCGGCCAGGGTGTTGCCGGGGGCGTCCCTGGTCGCCGTCACGCCCAGGGCCACGCACAGGACGTAGTGTTCGCCGCCGTTTTCCAGCAGTTCGCCTTTGTTTCCCCAGCCGTACCAGGATCGAAAGCCCAGCGATGGTTGCAGGTTGCCTCCCGTGAGTTGCTTGCGAAAATAAAGATTGCTGTTGAGGTCTTGAAATAGTTCCATGCGGCGGGCCAGGACATCGTTGCGTAAAAAAGTCAGGGCGGTCAGCGACGCGCTAAAGCGTCCCTTGGCCGAGGCTCCGCCGGGGACATCGGCCCTGAAATCCACCACCCAGGGGAATCCGCTGGAATAAGCGATGATGTCGATCTGCGCGGTCAGCCCGCGGGTTTGCATCATCTGCAGCGTGGGGAGGAGGATTTTCTTGCGAAAATCGAGGATGTCGATGGTCCCTTCGGTCTGGTCGATATCCAGATACAGCACGTTGCCGGGGGGAATTTGCCGCAGGGCGATATAATGGTTAGCCAGCGAAATGGAATCGGCGCTGCGATTATTGACGACTACAAAGACATTTTCCGGGCCGCCGCCGGCAAAAAGCGCGCCCGGCCAACCCAGCGCTAGTAATCCAGCCATCAGGCAGCCCAGGAAAATTGCGCGCATGGGGTATTCCTTTTGTTTTTTCAGATCGTCGCTAGGCAAAAAATATCCCGGCGATTAAAGCCAAAACTTGCCCGGAAAGAACGCCCTGGTGAATTGTTCGTCAACCAGGCACCGGGCAAAATCATAGCACGTGGGGGGCGTGGCGGCAAACTGGTCGGATGGCCCAGGCGGGATCAAGCTACCGTCGATCCGGGAACCCCGAACCTTTTTTGCAAAGGAAACCAGGGGCCGGATGCACGATAGAGGGCGCCGGCGAAACCTGGTTTAGCGGCCCGTGGGTAGTAGGTTTAGCCAACCTTATCTGAACTAGCCCCCTTTTCAGGATTGGTTTTATCCTTGTCCGAGGGTTGATTACCGTCTTCGCCGCTAGTTGCCGTCGGAGATTGCACAAATAACACTTTATTCAGCTCGGGAATAAAGGCCGCTAAAAAATCCTGCTGGGGGAGCTTTTCTTGGGCGGTTGGGACGGTCGTTTCGTCAAAAGCGCGGGTCAGGTAAATTTTGTACATGGCCCGGCTCGAGAAGTAATGGCTGCGGGGGTTGCGGGGACCTTCCCAGGTGCCATCGGCCGAAAAGCCCCACCACACCTCGCGCGAGACCTTCACCCCATTTACATCTTGGTGGTAGGTCTGGTTGAGAAATTCGGCCACCAGCTTATTATCATCATTATAGACTTTCATGGCAGTCGGCTGGTGGCTGGTGTCCGCCCCATGTCCGGGATAACATTGCTCTGGAGTGTGGATGCAGATTTCGTTGGTGGGACCGGTGGCCACAAAGATCGATAAATGTTCGTTGGTGTTCAGGTTTTTGTAGACGGCTTGCACCACGCTGGTGATCCCCGCCAAGCGAATCTCTTTTTCATTGACGGGATCAAATTGCACAAATTCCCAATTGCCAAAACTTTTTGGTATGGCGTCTTTTGTCAACCGTTTGGCAAATTCCGCTTGCTGCTTGATGCTGACTTCATCCAGAAATCCCCAAAATTGCAATTCCCGCCATTGCAAGAATGTAAAACCGGCCAAAGCCAGCGCGATAAAGGCGGAAAAAGTAATTTGCGTGAGCAAGTGGGGTTTCATAAGTTGCCTGCTGGAAATGCGGTGGCGGGCGATCAAAATGCCCAATCCGACCAGTGAAAATCAGTCCAACGATGGGAAAATAGCCAGCGTCAGTCACCATGTGGCCGACGCTGGCGCGTGGGGTAAATCTAGCTGATGTGGATGGAACAATAAAACCTGGGGACGGACTAACCGGCCAGCGCCCGATGGACTTTCTCGGGAGCCCGGCCCACGACGGTTCCCAGAATGGGGATGCCAACGGAATCCAACCGTCCGCGGGCTTCGTTAACCTTGGTGATTTGGCTGACATCCCGCAATACGGACAGCACCGCCGTGTCGGCGTAACCACCCAGCAGCAGGGCGTCGGCAAAGCCCAGGACCGGTCCGCTGTCGATAATGATATAGTCAAAATCAGCCCGCAGCGTGCGGAAAATCGCCTCGGCGTGTTCCTTGGCCAGGGCCGCCAGGCTGTTATGGTCGCACACCCCCGCTTGCATGAGATACAGACCCTCGACATGGGCGGGATGGATCACGGCTTCCAGTTCGGCTTCGCTTCGCAGGACCTCGCTTAGACCGGCGGACTGGGGCAGGCCAAATAGGTGGTGAATGGTGGGCTTGCGCAGGTCACCGTCGACCAGCAGTGTGCGGCGTCCGGCCCGCGCGAGACTGGCGGCCAGGTGGGTGGCGACGGTGGTTTTGCCCTCTCCCTCGCTGGGGCTGCTGACCAGGACGATTCGCAGGGCCTCGCGGTTGCGATTTTGCAGAAGCATGGTCCGCACGCCATCGATCGACTCGGCCAACACACTAGAGGCGGTGTCGGAACCCAGGCGAGCCAAATTGGGCACGGTCCCCAGGACGCGCAGGCCGCAGGCGGGGCTGCCAATTTCTTGGACGGTGTTCACGCGGTGTTTGCTATTTTCCCACAGCACCACCGAGGCCACCCCCGCCAAGAGTGAAACCACACCGGCAAAAGAGGTCAGCATGATCTGGTAGGTCAGGTTGCCACGGGGGGGGACTTCCGGTTCGCTGTACAGTACCACGGTGGGGCTGATTTTTAGCCCTTCCAGTTTGCGCTCCGCTTCGTGTCGGTCGTTATTGAGGTTCCGCAGTTTGGTCTCTAGGTCGTGACGCTGGATCCGTTTGTTTTCCAGGTCGGCGGAAATATAGCTTTTCTTGGTGAATTCCGCTTGCTTGGTTTTCAGGGCCTCGGTCAAGCGGGCCATTTCGCCTTCGATCCGCTGTTGATTCTTTTTGAGAACGGGCAGGTATTCCTCTAAACGGTTGTTATTTTGGATTGTGTGTCTAATCACGTTCTCTTTGTTTTCTTCCCAAAGCTGATCCATGCGGGCTTTGGTATTGACAATTTGGTTGTCCAAGCTGCGAATGGTGGGGGTGTTTTTATTGCGGGAGGTACTGACGGCGTCGTTGAGTTGCCGCTGCATGATACCCAGGGCGTCGGAAAGTTCCTTATATTCCGGGACGATTTCACGTAATTTTGCCTCGTAAATGCTTCTGGGAATTTCGTTGGTGTTTTTTTCGTTCTCCATGTATTCGTACAAGTCAATCCGTTCCAGGATGTCGTTTCGCTTGCGATTGAAATCCATTAGCATCGCCTCGTCGCGGGCGATTTCGCTGCGGAGTAATTCGATTTCCCGCATCCGGCCCTCATTGGTCAAGGCCCCGGAGACTTCCTCCATGCTGCGAATGGCGTCGATCACCGTGCCGATCTGCGCCTGCTCGGCCTTGATCTGCGCGTCGAGGTTGGAAATGCTCAGATTGGCCGCTTGCTGTTCCTCATCAGTGTGATACTTCAAATAAGATTCGGCCAAGGCCCGCACGATTTGAACCACTTGCGCGGGATCGGATCCGGTCATGCGAATCTCGATAAAATCGGACCCCTTGAGATTGACCACGGTTAGCATCTTGGCCAAATAGCCATTGATATTTGACTGTTGGGCCAATAATGGCAGCGAGGTAATCGGGGTCGGGACGTGTTTGGGATGGGTGTATACCTTTGCCAGGTTAAACACTTTTTCGTGTTTGAGCATCGCGATTTGGGTCTCGCGAAATGTTTGCCGCTGACCGTGGTCGATCACCCCTTGGCGCTTGCCGATGAAGTCATTCACGTCGTAATTACACTTGAGGAGGGCGCTTACCTCGTAGCTGTCGGGTAGCATAAACCAGACACCCAACGCGGTGGGTATGGCCAAGAGCAAGCCCACAAAACTCGCCAAGAGCCACTGTCGCCGAAAGGCGTGATAGAGCTTGGCAAAGGACATGGCCGTGGGAGAGGCGTCCTGCGCGTCGGCCGCCAAGCCGGGAAACCCATAAGGGTTGTAGGGAGCCAGATCGGTCGGTTCCGGGCGGGGGATGAGGGCGGTCCCCCCATAAATACCGTTGCCGTTGCCGTGCCCATTACCACCATAGGTGGAGCCGTTAGGGCTATTTGCCGAGTACAAGCCGGAATGCTTGCCAGCACCATCGTTGTGCAATTCGGGATTGTCGAGGGTTGAGCTAGCCACGCGGTACCATCCTTTTTACGAAAACCTGGCGATTCGTTGGCAAATCGGACTCTCCGCGTCGGGTGCGGAGAGCCGGGACGTGATCGGTTCTATTGCAAGTCTGAGGCCGATCCGTGACCAATAACTGGCGGTTGTTTGCAAGCTCTTATGATCTAAGGCTTTATAAAAATGCAACTGGCCGGGAATGGCTTCCTATCAATGTCCCGCCAGGGTAAGCATGGTGTTAAAGGGCAACTTCCCGAGGAGGGGATGTGGTGAAAAGTGAACATTTTGTCATTCTACATACGCACGCCACTGGTTCAAAGTTCTGTCCGTTACGCTCCGCAAATCCAGAAATATGCGGAATTTATTTGGTCATTCAACCCTTGACGACCGTCGCGCGGCCTACCGTTTAAACACCGGCGGTATCGCGGGTTTGTTGACAGGAACAGGGGCTTTGGGGGGGACCAGACCGGCGATGGGGACTCCCGCGCTGGCGGGATTGGGCATGGCCCCCAGGGTACTGGCCGGAGTCATGGACCGCATGGGGATCGCGGTGGCATGTTCATCATCCAGGACCAAGTTTCGCAGAATTACATATTCGAGATACATCAATCCGAACATAATGGGAAAAACCACGAAACCGGCGGCATAATCATGAAAGAATTGCCCCGCGCCATCGGACATCATGGAGGCAAAACACTGCAGGATAATTCGCACGACATTGGCCGCCATGGCAATCACCGGCGCGCTGGCCACCATGACGATTTTTATCCAGAGGTCCACGTTGACCAAAAACGACCAGCAGAGCGTGATGGACAGCAGGGTCAACATGCCGCGAAAACCGGCGCAGGCCTCGGCCACGCTGAGTTTTTTCTCTTCGTTATCGCGGCGTATAAGTATGTCATTTCCATTGCTGGTGACATCCACCCCCATGGTTTCCATGGCGTAAACGCTGGCGCGGGTGGAGAATTTTTGCAGATTGTCAAAGCTCAGGCGTTCCATTTTGCTGGAAAAGGGAATCGCCAACAGCAAGAGCAACATCCCCGGCCAAGTCCAGCGGAGCATGTTCAAGCCGCCAAACAGCATCACCAAGCCGGCAATAACCAAAACCGAGGAATACAGGGCAAATTGCTCGGAACGGTAAGCGTAGACGGTGACAAACCGCACAATTAAACAAGCTAAAATGATCCCCAGCCCGACAATCGCCTCCCAGGTTTCCGCGGGTTTGTATTCCCGCCGCCAGACCCACAACACCACGACGGCCATGATGGGAATCAAAAACCCGGACTCATACTCGAGCCGTGTCCAGGAACTGATGATGCGGTAAAGCTCGTAGGCATAAGAAAAAACCACCAGGGTCAGCATCATCAGCGACAGATTTAAGCTGGAGCGGACGGTGTTTCCCTGCTTGATGCTGGTCGTCAGGTCGGCGGCACAGCAGGCTAGGGCCAGCCCGCACAGCGCCGTGGAGACCCAAAAACAGATGCTATTGGAAAATTCCAGCTTTTGTCCCGACTCGCCACCAATCTCCGGCTTAAAAAAGCACACCACAAAATAAAAGAGAATGGTCAGGCTGAGCAAACCCATCACGATTTGCTGCAGGATCGGCAACTCCCGGAATTTTTGCAGGGTCGCTTTGATTTCGCTGAGGGGATCAGACATAGGTGCCATCGCGCGGGTGTGGGGAAAAGGGGACACCCTCCCCGTCTCTTGCCAGGGAAAATGCCGATTCTATCCGCCCCAGTTGACAGTGGGGGGAAATGTCCGGGTACGTCCCAACCCGGAGGTGCTCGGGGCAAAATTTTTCTTAAACTAGGTTCAAACCAAACTAATTTTGCCCGTGCTGCTTCGACTCACTCAAATTTGACCATAAGCAGATTTTGACTAGCTGTCAAGAAACCAGCAAAAGGCTAATAATCCCAATAAAAATGGTAGTCTGGGTAATTCGGGTAAAAATGACCGTTGGCGTAAATTTTTCTCAAGAATTCTCCGGTTTAATCCGCTTTTCCAGCAAAGTCCCAGGCGGGGTTGACCGATCTTAATGCCTGTATGAATTGCGCGGGCGGATTTTCCCCAGGGACTATTACGCCGGCTGTAACGAACGGTTCAGCAAGAACGTTCAATTATGCACTTTTCTGAGATGTGGCGTTGCATGACCCCCTATCGTCTCCCCGGATCGCTGCGACTTTTCGCCTGGATCTGCCTGTTCGCGGGGATGCTGGCGGGCTGCCGTGCCAATACCCTTAATTCGCGCTACCAGCTCCCCGGCGATCAACCCTCCGCCGTGGCCCGGGAACAGGACTATGTCCAATTGCCAGAGTACCGGCTGGAACCGCCGGATATTATTTTGATCGACGCCCTGCGAATCGTTCCGCGGGAGCCATTTAGGATCGAGGCGCTTGATATCTTGTACGTGCAGGTGGAAGGCACCTTTGAGGACCAACCCATCAACGGGCAATTTAGTGTGTCGCCCAATGGGGCGATTGACCTGGGACCGGCTTATGGCCGGGTAAAAGTGGCGGGTCTGAGCATTGACGAAGCTATTCAAGAAGTCGAAAAGTTTCTCAGCCGCACCTTGCGCGAACCGCAAGTCAGCATCACACTTTTGCTGTCGGGGGGACAGGCCCAAATTGCCGGTCAGCGCCTGGTTGGTCCCGATGGCTATGTCAATCTGGGGACCTACGGGATGGTCTATGTCGCGGGATCAACCATCTCCGAGGCCCAGGAGAAAATCACGGAGCATTTGCAGCAGTATCTGCAAAACCCCATCATTTCGGTGGATATCTTTGCGTACAACAGCAAGGTTTACTACGTTGTTTCCGAAGGGGCGGGCTCCGGGGACAATTTACAGCGATTTCCCATCACCGGAAAAGAGACCGTCCTGGATGCCATCGCCAATGTCGGCGGGTTGTCCCGGTTTTCGGATAAGCGAATTTGGATTGCCCGTCCCGCTCCGAGCGGACAGGAATGCGACCAGGTATTACCCGTCCAATGGAACGACATCGTCCGCGGCGGACAAACAGCCACCAATTACCAGTTAATGCCCGGCGACCGGGTATTTATTGCCGAAGAGCATATGTCGGCGGTCGATTCCCGCTTGACTCAACTCTTTGACCCACTCGAACGGATTCTGGGCGTTACCATCCTAGGGTCCAATGTCGTCGCCACGGGACAACGCTTTCCAGGAGGGTTGCAAGGACAAAACAACCCGGGTTTCTAGCGCTGTGTTAAGTTGAAAATGTGAGTTTGGCAGATCAACCTCGGGGCGCGGGCCTACGGTTTTTGCCGCTCCAACCGTGTGGCTAGGACCCTACGGCTCAGGCAACACGATATGTTGATACGGCACTAGGAGCGGCGCATGAGGCCGGTGATCCAGCGGCTGCCATTGCCAGAAAACGTTCAATTGAAGGCAGATGAGTTGCTTTTCACTGCGTAACGAGCCGGGGACTGGGCATGAAGCCCGTATGACACCACTCGCCAACGAACTGTAACATTTACATAAGATTATTGACGCCACGCGTACCATACGCCGGCGGCGTTTCCTTTGAGGGAAATTTGTATGTCACCAACTAAACGCTTGCTTACACGCCGCTTGCTCAGCCGGATGATCACCGGTTGGGGAATGAGCTGTACGATTTTTATGGCCGCCGCGGGAGTATTCGCGGGCGGACCGGGAATGCCCTACCATCGCGAACCGGGCTGTATTGATGGAATTTGCGTTCCCAAGCGGGAGACCAATGGATTTCATGAAACGCGTTGGCGCCCCTGGCCCGGGACAGAGCAAGGTCCTCCCCCCAAGCCCCGTTACGAAGGGGTGAATGCCCCCAAAAGCGAGCTTCCTCCCCCCAAGACGGAACTGGATCTTCCCGCCGCGGAACCTCCCGGGGGTGCGGCTGCCAGTCCCACTCAGCCAAATGGCGTTAACCCCGCGACACCCGTGGTTCCCGGCAATCCCTTTCCCGACGCCGAGCTTTCCCCCGAGTTGCGGGGGACCGTTCCGGCGACACCACCGGTGGAACGTCTCCCCCCGATGGGCCAGCTACCCCGCAACAAGCCTTCCCGGCGTTTGCCACAACTGGCCACATTGCCCGATCATAGTCCCCCACCGGTGTTAAAATTGCCGCAAACCGAACTGACCCCCTCGGCGCGGGTGGTCCCTCCGGCTTCCCCACGGTCCACCAAAATGCCGTTGGCCCGGACAAATGTTGGTACGCCCCGCAGTGGTTCTCCCAGCCAGACCGCCCGTAACTTGTTAGCGGAATTGCAAAATCCCGCGTCCGCCGGTTTACCCCCCGCGTTACGACCCGAAGATGCGCCCCTGAGCGGGAATCCGCGTCTGAGTCTGGATCAAGCCTTGCGAATTCAAGAAGTGCCCTCCCGTGGCGGTCCGCGCTTGGCGGGACATGTATCCGTTCCCGACGCGGGACCAAAACTTCCGCCAGTTGCAAAGGAAAAACCGCAACAGCCTACCACACCTTCCACGGGACCGTTGGCCAGCGCGGATTTTGTGTCACAGCATGCGGTGGCGGCGATCCCCAGTCCTGTCCGCAATCAAGAGCAGCCCCGCGCGGGATCCGTGGAAAAAATCCGTCCGGCTGGCACACCCCCTATAAACACGTCCAGCCAAACGGTACGGATAACGGAAGCGGCAAGCGGGGTAAGTTCCGTCCCCCCCAGCGGACAACCCACCACCAGTCTGCGGATCAAGCCCCAGTCTGAATCTCCGACCAGTGATGGATTGGTTAACCCCGCCAGTTTTTCAGAGTTGGCCACTCCCCCCCGATCCGAGCAGAATCGCGCGTCAGGCTCTACTCTCGATCCCCACGTGCAGCCCGCTCAAAATCTTGTTCCCGAATCTTCCGCGGCAAACGCCGCTCAACCTTTGCCCCCCCGCAGTGGCAGTTCACCCTTGCGGGGTAAAAGCCACGGCAACCCTCTTCGTTAAAGATCGTTACTAATACTTGTTGATATTTTCTAACCGTACAAATCGGGGGAAAATGTATTGGCACATAATCAAAGCTAGGTTGCGTAGTCATGTTGGAATAACCCGATTCCCGCATCTCCCGCAACCATGCCCGCTTTTTGTGCAAATAGCTCGAAATTTCATGCCGTAATCATTTTCTGACCCGGGTGAGTGGAATTATTTCCTGCCACAGTCTTATATATTTTCTCTCACCGCTCCCAGCAATTGGTATCTCTGAGAATGCCGGAGGCGCGGTTTTTTAGATCGCCCGGACTTTTGGCATAATCTTTGCCCATTAATTTTTGTTGGTCGCTTCTTGTCGCGGATCTATCGACCTGACCGTTGCGGGGTGAGGGTTATTCAACCACGCCCAAAAGAGTTAAATTGATATCTCCGGGGCGGAAATTTCTTGGTGCGATTGTTCACAGGCGGAATATGCAAACTCAAGATTCACTTAGGCGGGATGTCCGGCAGTTGGGCGATTTGTTGGGCCAAATTATCACCGAGCAGTCGGGAACCGCGACACTGGATTTGGTGGAACAGGTTCGTCAACTGGCGCGTGGCCAGCGGGGAGGCGAAACCGCCGCTGGCGATGAACTAGCGCGTCTACTGGGGCAGTTGCATCCGCGGCAGATGCAGCCCCTAGCCCGCGCGTTTGGGGTTTTTTTTGATCTGGCGAATTTGGCGGAGGATCGCCAGCGGGTGCGGGTCCTGCGCGAACGAGAGCGTTCGCTACATCCCCAGCCCGTGAGCGAATCCATTCCCGCGGCCATTTTGGCCCTGCGCGAGGCGGGTTGGCATCCCGCGCAGGTCCAGGCCGCGCTGGACAAACTATCGATCGAGTTGGTCTTTACCGCCCACCCCAGCGAGGCCAAGCGGCGGGCCATTCGGGCCAAGCTGCGCCGCATGCGAACAGCGGTGGAAAGCCTGGATGACGATCAGTTGCTTCCCCGCGAACGCCGCGAATGGGAGCAACGCTTGCGCGCGGAGCTGACATCGCTCTGGGAGACCGAGTTTCTCAAAACCCGCCGTCCCACCGTGCTGGATGAAGTCGCGCGCGGGTTGTCGATCACTCCCCGCCTGGTCGAAACCGTGCCGCGAATTTACTCGGCCCTGCGGAACGCCCTCGCCCAGTATTATCCGGGCGTGGATTTTCGGCTGCCGGTATTTTTGCGGTTTGGTTCATGGATTGGGGGGGATCGCGACGGCCATCCGCATGTGACGGCTCCGGTCACGGCGGAGACCTTGCTCAAATTGCGCACCGCCGCCTTGGATTTGCAGTATGAGCAATGCCAGCGGTTGTTTGACGCCCTGAGTCTGTCGGCCCGCTTATGCGGGTCGGATGAACGGTTGCAAAATGAAATTGACGCCGCTTGCAAACAATGGCCGGCGGTTCAGCAAGAACTGAAAAACCTGGACCCGCGCGAACAACTCCGTCAATGGCTGGCAATTATCCGCTGGAAGCTCAAAAATTCCTATTTGCAATCCTGGAATGACGTGCTTCCCCCCGGAGCTTATGCCCAAGGAAGCCAACTGCTGGCCGATCTAGAGTTATTGCAATCAGCTCTGCTGGCGCAAGGGGGAAAGGTATTACTTGAGACGCAATTGCTTCAGTGGCGGGACTTGGTGGCGGTTTTTGGACTACAGGTATCGCGGCTGGATGTGCGGCAGGATTCGCGCCGCCTGGTCGAGGTGCTGCACGAACTGTTGACCACCGACCAGCTTTGTGCCGATTACCAAAACCTGTCCGAGGAAGAAAAACAAGCCCTGCTCATGCGGACCATGCCCTGGGCCGGTCCCCTTAACGAAGAACGCTTGTCTCCCTTAACGCGCGACACGCTGCAGTTGTTTCGCCTGCTGCGCCGCGTGCTGGAATACCTGGGGCCGGACACCATTGGCGGTTTTATTGTCAGTTTGACGCAATACCCCAGCGACCTGCTTGGCGTGTTGTGGCTATGGCGCTGGGCCCAAAACGAGACCAGTTCCGCCCGCGATACCGTCTGTTATGTGGTTCGTCCGGAATTGCGGATCATTCCGTTATTTGAAAAAATCGGCGATCTACAACGCGCGGCGCAGACTTTGTGCGCCATCTTGGATCAACCCGTCTATCGCGCGCATTTGCAAAAACAAAACTCCCGCCAAATTGTCATGGTGGGGTATTCAGACAGCACCAAGGACGGGGGATACTTATCCGCCTGTTGGGGCCTCTATCAAGCCCAAAGCGCCCTGCACGACGCCGCGGCCGCGCGCGGCGTGCAAATCACGTTTTTTCATGGGCGGGGAGGCTCGCTGGGACGCGGCGGCGGACCGGCCGCGCGGGGGATTATTTCCCTGCCCACCGCCGCGCTCGATGGCACATTACGCCTGACCGAACAAGGCGAAGTTCTGGCCGAGCGGTACGACGACCCGCAAATCGCGTTTCGCCATTTGGAACAAGTCACCTGGGCGACCTTGATTGGCAGCAGCCTACCCCGGGCGCAAGTTCCCCCGGAATGGCCCCGGTTGGTGGAAGAGCTTAGCGCGCTCTCTTATCAGGCGTATCGCGAGCTGGTCGATTATCCTGGCTTTATCCGCTATTTTTCCGAAGGGACCCCCATTGAAGAGATCGAGCAGCTTCCCATCGCCTCGCGCCCCGCGCATCGGCGCGGAGAACGCAGCCTGGCCGACCTGCGGGCAATTCCCTGGGTGTTTTCTTGGACGCAAAATCGCCTGCTGATTCCGGCGTGGTATGGCCTGGGCCTGGCGATCACCCGCCGCGCGGCGGATGATCCCGGGGTGCTGGAGACACTTTCGCGGATGTACCGCGAATGGCCGTTCTGGCAGGCGACCCTGGACAATGCGGCCCTGGCCCTGGCCAAGGCCGACCTGGGGATCGCTTCCCGCTATCAGCAGTTGGTCACGGACGAAGGGCTGCGCGCGGCGATATGGGAGCGAATCTCCGCCGAATATGCCCGCACCCGCGAAGTGGTGGACCGGATGATGCAAGTGGCCGAGCCACTGGCCGGCACGCCGTGGCTGCATCAATCCATCGCCGTGCGCAATCCCTACATCGACCCGCTCAACATGCTGCAGATAGAGCTGTTGCGCCGCCGCCGGGCCTTGCCGGAAATTGCCAACGAGGAACGCGAGCAATTGCGCGACTTATTGCGTTTGACCGTGCAGGGGATCGCCGCGGGAATGCGCACGACGGGGTGAGATAAATTAAAAATTAAAAATTAATAATTAAGAATGGGGAGTTAGAGCACTACGCTTGACTCCCGCGACCCGTCTCCCACCTCCCCACTATCCACCTCCCACCGCACTTGTCCCGTCCGGCGGACGGGACCTACTCCCATCTCCCCTCCCTCACCATGCTCACCGCTGACGAACTCACGATTACGACGCTTGGTCCTTGTCGGATTGATTCGCCGCTGTTGCCGTTATTGCAACATCGACAAATCAGCTATAACAATGTGGAGGAAACCGACCGCGTGCTGTACGACGACTGCGTGCATGCGATTCAGGCGCGGCAGTGCGGGGTAGAGCATTTGCCCGGCTTTGAACCGGCGGGCGCGCGCAAAAAAATCTTTTTTGACCCTTCTAAAACCCGCGCAGGCATCGTCACTTGCGGTGGGTTGTGCCCGGGACTTAACGATGTCATTCGCGGCATCGTCATGGAGTTATACTTTCATTATGGGGTCAAGCGGATCCACGGCTTTTGCAACGGCTTTCAGGGGTTCATTCCCCGTTATGGCCGCGATGTGCTGGACCTGACGCCCGACATGGTCGGCCATATTAATGAAATCGGCGGGACCATGCTGGGCAGTTCCCGCGGCGAGCAAGATGTGCAGGAAATTGTCGATTGCCTGGAGCGCATGAACATTAACGCGCTGTTTGTGATCGGCGGCGATGGCAGCCTGCGCGGGGCGCAGGCCATCGCCTCCGCCGCGCTCGAGCGCAACCTAAAAATCGCGGTGGTGGGCGTGCCGAAGACGATCGATAACGATATATTGTTTATCGAGCAAAGCTTTGGTTTTTTGACGGCGTTTTCGCAAGCGGCGGAATCGATTTGCGCCGCGCATGTCGAGGCCAAGTCCGCGCCCAATGGCATCGGCCTGGTAAAGCTGATGGGGCGGCATTCGGGTTTTATCGCCTGCTATGCGTCGCTGGCGCGAAATGACGCCAACTTTGTGCTGATTCCGGAGATCCCCTTTGCCCTGGAGGGGGAACGGGGGCTGCTAAGCCAGTTACGGGAACGCGTGGAACGCCGCGGCCATGCCGTGATCGTCGTCGCCGAGGGGGCCGGGCAAGAACTCATCCGCCAGGGGGAACCTCAATACGACGCCTCCGGCAATGTAAAGCTGGCGGACATCGGCACATTTCTCAAGGAGCAAATCCAGGCCGACTTTAAGCGGAACGGCGCGGAATGCAACCTAAAATATATCGACCCCAGCTATCTCATTCGCAGTGTGCCGGCCAGCCCCTTTGACGCGGTGCTCTGCCTGAGGCTGGCCCACAATGCCGTGCACGCGGCCATGTGCGGTCGGACAAAGCTGGTCGTCGCCCGCTGGCGGGGGCGGTTTGTGCATTTGCCGATTTCGCTGTGCGTGCAGGGGCGCAACACCGTCGATCCCAACGGCGACCTGTGGATGAGCGTGCTAGAATCCACGGGCCAACCGCCGGTCATGCGGTAGAAAAGTCCAGCGCGCGGTCCACAAACGCCATCTAGCGATTCATAACGATTTTACAACTCATGCGCCTCTTCCATCACCGCCACCGCCTGCTCATGGGTGACGGTGGGGAAATCATCTAAAAATTCGGCCAGGGTGTCTCCCCCGGTCAGATAATCCCACAGTGCCTGGACTGGGACGCGGGTACCACGAAACACCGGTGTACCGCCCAGAATTGCGGGGTCGCTGCTAATCACGGATGACAAGATCATGTAAGACTAATCGCATGTATTATAGCGCGGTTTTAACCCAATTTACTAAGGGATTACGCAACTCCAGTGGAGTAGGAGTTCCTTGGCTTTTGTTCTTTTTCCCAGGGTTGTTCGCTTGCGCTTCAACCCGTGGGCTTAGTTACCCAGTATTACCATTGAACAGGGCGCGTTGCGGTGCTCCCTCTCCCTCTGGGAGAGGGTCGGCGTGAGGGAACCTACCGCGAAGCGGTTACGGAACTCAGCCCTGGGTTGCCGCGCAGCGACTACCCTGGGAATACCCCCTCTCCCACTGGGAGAGGGCCGGGGTGAGGGAACCTACCGCAACGCGGTTGCGTCATGCGGAAATAACCCAGTATTACTGAATGCCTTCACAAATTTCTAACCGCGCTAAGTTTAGCTAGAAAGATTATTATACATACTGTACACCTGTATGTCAACGGGTTTTTTGGGCCACGGAGGGTTGTTTTTCTTCCGTCAGGGATTCCTCCGCAAATTTGCTGAGAAAATAGATGCTGCTGTCGTGCCCATGAAAGCCCACGACGCGCTCGTCGACATTGGTGACTTGCTTGATGATCCGCCCGGCGCGCAGGTCAAATTCAATCGTCCCCCGGCCCAGGTTTTGGATCACCTGGCTGCGGATTTCGGGATTGTCGATCGGCGGCAGCACGGTTTCATACGAAATGCTGGCAATGCCCCCTTCGACCTTGTCCAGTTGATAGCGGTGGCGGGCCTGATAGACGCGCGGTTGATCCGCCACCGTCACGGTGATCTCAATCGGCGTCGACCAGGGCTGGCCCAGGTGGACCGGCTGGGCGGGAAGGGGGACAAGGACCTGCTGATGGGCCTGATAGGTGCCGCTGTCGTGGATTTTGGCCGATTGTTCGGAGGTGGACTCGCGCTTGAGGACCTTGCCTGTCCGGTCGATGGTTAACCGGGAAAGGGGCGTGCCGATCATGGCGGCGGTGGATTCGTATCCCGGAGGAGGGGTTTTGTCGGTGCGGCTGTTGTAGCGGACTTCCTCGCGGCCGGACATTTTTTGCCGCATGTCGATGGCGTCCCACATCGTTTCAAAGGTTACGTTCCCCGCTTCGTCCACGGCGATCACTTTCCAACGCTTGTCAGAGACAGTGGCGATTTCCGCGACCTGCGATGTCCCGGAGATGGTCGTCTCGACCCGCGTTTGCTGGGTCAGGCGGGTGCGCACCACCTCGCCGGCGGTAAATTTGTATTGCAGCGTGTATTTTTCCACTTTGGCGGGTTGGCCAGCCGCGGCGGAAACGCTGCCTGCCGCAGTGGAAGAGTTTGTCGTCGATTGCGTGACAGGAGTAGCGGCCCCCGCCTTGGCGGCGCTGGTGGTACTCGGCGTGGTGGGCTGCGCGGTGCTGGTTGGAGCGGCGGGCGCTGGTTTGGTGGTCGCGGCCGTGGCGGGCTGCGGGGAAGGAGCGGGCTTTGCCGCTGTGGGGCTGTTCTTGCCCGTGGCCGCGCTGCCTGCTTTTGCGTTGGTTGCTTTGGCGTTGCTAGGCTGCGCGCCGCGAGGCTGTGCGCTTTTTGGCTGGTTGTTATTTGTTTGGGCGCTCCCCGCCCGTGTGGTTGATTTGGCGGGGGGCTTGATGACGGGGGCGGGCTTGGCTGGTGCGGCCTTGGCGGTTGCGGGGGCCTTAGCGGTTGCTTGGCTTTTGGTATTTGAGGGGGCCACAGTCGTCGCGGCCCGGGGGGGCGTGGCGGACTGCTGCGCGATAGGAGCTTTTAATACCGAAGGGGGAGTGGTGGCCGCGGGTTCGGCGCTTTGAACACTTGGCGGCAGCCAACAATTCGTCCCGCAGATCCCCACGACCGCGGCCAGTGTCAGGCTCTTGCCATAACCAGCCCAAGAGCTGTTTGTCAACTTTTGCATCGCACTCGCTTCCTTTCGAGAACGTCTGAATCAATTTGGCTAAATCTGTCGCCCCAGGCTATTTCCTAATTTGGCCGCACGTGTCCGCTCCAGCCCAGTTTTTCGCGTAAGGTGCGGTAGTAGCTGCGACCCAGCACTTCGATCAATTGAAAATGCGTCCCCGCCTGGCTGATACGCACCCGGTCCGCGGCCGTCAGTCGCCCCAACACCCGGCCATCCACCACCACCGAGGTCGATTCGTGCGGCTGGTCCACCAGCAGCTCGTACACCCGCTCGGCGCTATCCACCAGCGGACGCACGGTCATCGTGTGTGGACTAATCGCACAAATCACAAACGCCCGCAGGTCTTTTCGCAAAATCGGACCCCCCGCCGACAAGTTGTGGGCGGTCGAACCGACCGGCGTGGAGACGATCAAACCGTCGCAACTATACGACGTCACCCATTCAGCGTCAACGCGAAGATGGATGTTCAGCATTTGAAACGGCGGTCCCCCCAGGAGGGCCGTTTCATTCAGGCCCAGGGTACTTGCTAGCACTTCTTCTTTGCGCAGGATTTCGCAGCGAAACATTAGATGCCGCACCACCCGATACCGCCCCGCGCAGATCGCGGGCAAAATAGCTAGCAAGTCGTCGGGGGAATAATCCGCTAAAAAACCCAGCTTGCCCAAATTTGCGCCAATGATCGGAATTTGCCGCTCCCCCAGGCGATGGGCGGCCCGCAGGATGGAGCCATCCCCCCCCAGGACAATGGCAAAGTCCGCAGCGGGGACCGTGGCCAGGGAGTGGTTGTCCTGCTCGGCCACGGGCAGGTCCAGATCGCAATGGATGATCTGGGCGAGCTTGGCCAATTCAGGTCGAAAACGCTCGAGTTCCGCCGCGATGCGCGGATTGCCCGTCCGGCCCAGCAGCAGCACGCGGGGACCGGGGGGAGTCGACCAGGAAGGGACGGAGGGGGAATCCATGCGGCACGCGGAAAAGGGACGGTTCAAATCGTGTGACGATTTTACGGGAAACAGGAGCCAATTTCATGATAGTCAACCCAATAGCTTTTGACGAATGGAAAATGGATGATCGCGGAGAGTGGACCGTCCATACAATCAGCCGCAGGGCGCTAGCCCACGGTTGGAGCGGTAAGAAAACCGTGGGCGAGTTGATCGGCAGGGCCGGAGACGCAATTGTTATTTGTAAACAGGAGGAAGCAGAGAGAGCAGAGGGGGGAAAACTGCAAATAGTATTCCTCCGCTGTCTCTGCTACCTCCTGTTAAAAAATGGATTGCGGTGTTTTTGTGAACAGGAGCAAGCAGAGGGAGCAGAGTTAAACAAAAGGAAGCGAAGAGAACGAAGGGGGAGTTGCACCGGAACTTGTTCCGGTGTGCGCGGCACTAGAAGCCTACGGGGTGGATAGGTAAACAATCAACAAAGGGCCTCCAACCGCTCTGCGGCCCTAGGAATTTGTTACGTACTTGTTTTTTACCTGGCTGATTGACTTGCCTTGACCGAGCAAATAAATTATTAACATATTTACGAGTAGCTGGCGGTACCGTCACTCGTTCGCGCAGTGTGCGGGCAACAATTTTCTAAAATTTTGGCATAACCCGGGAGGACCGCTCGTGAGCATTACATCATGCCGTTTCTGTTTGCGCAGCCCAAATTTTTTGCGCGCTGCCCTGTGGAGTGCGTTTGTTGGTCTGACCTGGATCTGCAACTCCGCCGTTGTTCGAGCGGATTGGGAGCAATTTCAGGGGAACGCCGCACACACTGGTTACGTCGATAGTTATATCTATGCCCCCGGCTTGACGCAGCAATGGTTCTCCCCAGCCCCGTCCTATTCGGCCGGACCCGGCGATCGCAGCGTGGCCATCGTCGCTGGGGACGTTTACGCCACGATGCTGCAAGGTTACGGACCCGTTGGTCCATACTTGGTCAAACGCCTGGACGGATTGACGGGCGCGACGGAGTGGCAGGCCTCAATTCCCGGCAGTTCGCATTCGGGCGTCTCGGCCCCCTCAGTGGCCGGTGATACTGTCTACGTGCATCATTTTGGGCATTCCGGCAGCAGCGGATCAGCTTTTCCCACGGACTACCCAGCGCTTGTGGGGCTGGATAGAGCTAGTGGCGTCCAGCAATTTTGGACGACGCATTCCGGTCAATGGTCGAGCGGCAGCCGGCCAACGATCGAGGGGACCGGGGTCTTCGCCGCGGGGGGCTATTTCGGCGGGTTGGACGCCTATGGTTTGAACGGCTCCCACGTTTGGTTTCATGGGGTGAACCAGCAATATGGCTGGATTCCAGCCGCCGACCAAAACAATGTCTACGTGTACATGGGGGCCGCGAGCGCCAGCCCCGGGCCCAGCGTCGGGTCGCTCTTTATTGTGAATCGTACCACGGGAGTACGCGACGCAACCGTGCCGCACCCACAATCAAACGGCACCTTTTATGGAGAAGAGCAAAGCGTAATCCTGGGCGGCCAGGGGGATGCGCTCGCGCTGACGTACAATAATCATCCAGCTTTTGCCAATAGCAAGACCCTAGTGAGTTTTGATATCGTCAGCCGCACGATCAACTGGCAAATCACAGGCAATTTTGGTGGCAACGCCGCCGTTTCCGACGGTCAGATCGCCGTGCCCGACGGCAACGCGCTGCGGATTGTGGATCAATCGACCGGCGGAACCTTGTGGACCTGGACCGCGCCGGGGGCGGTGTGGGGCAATGTCGTGCTAAGCAATCAGTACGCATTTGTAAATGCCGGCGGCAGCGTGCATGCGATTGACCTGCTGACGCGGACGTCCGTTTGGAACTCGTCCGGTGTAACGGGCAGTATCGCGCTCGACGATAACCTGCTAGTCATCAGCAATCCGAGCGGAGTGCGTGCCTACACGGCGATCCCCGAACCTGCCTCGTTCGTTGCGACTGTTGTAGCGGGTGCCGCATGGATGCTCATGCGGCGGCGCAAGGCGCGGATTACCGGCCAAACTTAATCTTTCAATAGCTCAGTAAATTATACTACTATGAATGTTCCCCTTTCTCCCTCTTCGTTCCCTTCGTTAACTTTTGTAATATCCGGGATATTGATTTAACAGGAGAGAGCAGAGAAAGCAGAGGGGGAAAATAGTAAGCAGAATTCCTCCGCTAGCGGGTAGCCCAGCTAATCGCCCATTGGCTAGCACTGGAACTTGTTCCAGTGTGCGTAGCACAAGAAGCCTACTTGGATATAATGGAAATTTTTGAAGAAATGCTTCTTGCCGCTGCGCGGCCCAGGAACAAGTTCCTTGGGTACCCGGTCATTGAGGTACGCCCCTAATGTCGATGAAACCACTAACTAAAAATGAGTTGAGGGAGTACTTCCAGGTATATCGCGACGCATTCCCAGAATGGGAAGCAGACGTACCTTACTCACTTTCAAGAACATGCGGCCCAATTACGCAAGTTATAGGCTTTCAGAATTTGAGCTACGGTGCGTATCGACTTATGTGTGGAGTCGAAGTCTCAGGCCCACCAGATGGTGGTTCGTTCGTATTGCCACAGATGCTTGACGTTAAACACCGTAACATTGAGCGCAGGCAGCACTTAACCAAGTGGCCAAAGGTGTTGCGAGCCATTGAAGAACAAATCGTTCCCGATGTGCGGATGCCGCTTGAAATCGTCGAAGTATTCCAGCTTGCTGAAGAAGAAGCAGAGCGAGGTGCAAACGGTAGATACCTCAATGGCGTGGCCGCGCTGAGTGTTTACGTTGGCCAGTATGACCGAGCGATCGAATGGTGCAACCAGGCGGAAGCGAGCTTTAGCGAGTTTGAAAAAGCTATACCATGCCCGGAGTGGATGCTAATCCAAAGAGATTTCACGAATAGATTACGCGAAGCAATCAAGAACGGTACAGGATTGGAGTTTCTTGCAATAACATCTGACCAGCGACAGTCTTAGGCTAGCGGGGTAGCCCCGGTTATTAAACGTTTACCTAAGGAACATATTCCTTGGCCGCGCAGTGGTAAGAAGCAGTTCTTTCTAAGCTTCCGGAACTTCCAATAGGCTTCTTTTGCCTCGCACACTGGAACGTGTTTTCATACCAACTGCGCGAGGCGGACTACACGGCGGGCGGGGGCGCGACGGTCCCCGCCGACGAGCATTACGAGACCGACCTGAACGGCAACCGGTTCGAGCGGGGAGTCGGCACGTCCTATTACCGAGCCAGCACCATCAACAACAACCAGGTGCGGGACGACGGGGTTTACGAATATACCTACGACGCCGAGGGGAACCGCCTCACGCGGTTCCGCCTGACCGCCACCCAGGGGGCCGAGGACAACTATGTCTTTTACTATTATGACCCCGGCAACATAGCTCCCCTATTCCACCTCTTCGTTCCCTTCGCTAACTTTTGTAAAATCCGGGGTATCATATTTACAGGAGGAAGCAGAGATAACAGAGAGTGAAAAGCAACAAGTATTCCTCCGCTGCCTCTGCTACCTCCTGTTCAAAATGAATTCTGTATTTCATAACAGTACAGAACCGTGTATGAAACTATTGTCAATCATGCAGGCTACCCGTGCCCGAACTGCCCGAAGTTGAAACCATGCGCCGCGGATTGCTGCCGTTGACCGGGCAAGTAATTCGCCGGGTGCGGCTTTTGCCCTGTGAACGCCGGCCGCTGACCATCACGCCCGCTCAAATCGATTTTTGCCGCAGCCAGACAGGCCAAAAAATCATCGCCATCGAACGCCTGGGAAAGCGCGTCATTCTGCGCCTGGCCAACGAACTGGCCCTGGTGATCGAACCCCGCATGACCGGCTTGTTGCTCTTGGCCGATCCCCCCACCGCCGACCACTTACGCGTGCGGTGGGAGTGTGTTCCCCCTTCGTCCAAGCGTTCAGGCCCACGCGGTAAAACCACCTCGTTTTGGTATTGGGACCGCCGCGGCTTGGGCGTGCTCCGGTTGGTCACGCCGGCGCAGTTTGCCGCGTATTATGGCCCGCAGCGGATCGGCCCCGACGCCTTGCAGCTAAGTCCCGTTGAACTGCGCGCGCGGTTGCAGGGGACCAGCCGGCCGATCAAGGTCGCGCTCTTGGACCAAAAACTGTTGGCGGGCGTGGGAAACCTGTACGCGTCGGAAATGCTGCACCTGGCAAAAATCCATCCCGCGGTGCCGTGTGATTGCCTGCGCGGGGGGGATTGGTCGCGGCTGCATGCGGCCCTGGTCGAAGTGCTCGAGACCGCGATCCGCTACGAAGGCTCTACCCTGGGGGATGGGACCTACCGCAATGTGCTAAACCAAGATGGCGGCTACCAAAACGAGCATCGGGTGTATGCCCGTCACAAGGAACTTTGCCCCGCCTGCCAAAAAGCGGCGGTGGTCCGCATTGTGCAGGCCCAGCGGGCGACGTTTTTTTGCCCCCGCTGCCAACGAGCGCGGGGCGTAAAATCGACTTAAAATTTAATTGCAAGGGACTGGCCCAACCGTTCTAATGAGTTTGTGACTGGTTTTCGGCCTAAGAGTCTAACCCGCCACTTTCCCCGCCCCCGTTTGTTGTTGCCATCAGGCGCATCACGCCTATTTTTTTCGTCGCGTGGCAAAACTTTCTTGGTTTTCCCATAAAGGAGCTTTCTTATGTCCCATTCGCCCAACTGCCCCGATTGCACAGTCGAAAATGGAATTGTGGAGAATAACACGCCCAAGTTGACTGTTCCCCGCCGCAAATTTCTGCAAACGAGCGCCGCGGCGGTCGCCGCCTTTTCCGCGGGGGTGTCCGCCTTGCCTAATTGGGCCGTGGCCAAAGAAGCCGTCGCCGCCGCCAGCACGCCGGAATCGCTGGTCAAACTGCTCATGGAGTCGCTTTCTCCCGGGCAGAAAGAGACGATTTGCTTTGATTGGGATTATCAAGACGCCAAGCGGGGGCTGTTGCGGACGTATGTCTCGAACAATTGGAAAATCACCGAGCCGAACATCAACGACGATTTTTATACCAAGGACCAGCGGCAACTGGTGCGGGACATTTTTAAGGGGTTGATCCAGCCCGATTGGGTTAAGAAGATCGACAAGCAGTTAGAGGATGACGCGGGGGGCTTTGGGAATGAGCAAAGCATTGCGATTTTTGGCGCTCCGGGGGAAAAGTTTGAATTTGTGATGACCGGCCGCCACATGACGCTGCGGTGCGATGGCAATTCGGCCTCGCATGTCGCCTTTGGCGGGCCGATCTTTTACGGCCACGCGGCGGACGGCTTTAATGAAAAGCCGGACCATCCGGGGAATGTCTTTTGGCCGCAAGCCCAAGCGGCGAACAAGGTCTATCAAATGCTGGATGAAAAGCAGCGCAAGGGGGCCTTGGTGACGGACGCGAATTTGCCGCGCGAGCAAGCGGTCGGTTTCCGCGGCAAGAAGAACGACCTGCCGGGAATTCCCGTGACCGAGATGTCCGCCGATCAGCAGTCGGAAATGCAAAAAGTGTTGGCTCTGCTATTGGAACCGTATCGCCAAGGGGATCGGGATGAAGTCTTGGCCTGCCTGAAAGCGCAGGGAGGCCTGGAGGGGTGTTCGCTGGCGTTTTATCAGGCCGGAGACCTGGGGAATGACCAAGTGTGGGATAACTGGCGGCTGGAAGGGCCATCGTTTGTATGGCACTTTCGCGGTACGCCCCACGTGCATGTCTGGGTGAACGTGGCGGATGACGCCAGCGTCAAACTGAATGCGTAAGCTGTGCCATTTTAAGTGGCATGGGCCGTTTATCTAAAGCGCTCTTTGGCCGATACGGGAAGTCGTCTATCCCGTGTCGGCCCTGCTGCGCGCTATTCGGGCTTTTTGTTTTCGCTCCGCTCTTGAAGGAATCTGCCAGAACGGCGGTAGACTTTGCGCGCGTGTTAAATCAGTTACACGAGTTGCCGCAATCGTGGGGAATATCCCAATTTTTCCTCCGTTTTCCAGAATAATGCTGTAGATTTGTAATAGAATCTGTCGCAAATCTCATCGGCATACGCTTTGCAGTAATAAAGATCAGCCCGCCCCGTATTCACCACATTTGGCAGGCCCTTACAAACCGTCCCTTTCCGTTTTTCGCAATAATCCGCGAAAACTTGAATTGCGGTAAATCCACTCCCGAACCTCAAACTGGCAAGAATTGTCTAACGTAGGAAGCACAACGGAACAACCCCCCCGCCGGGGCGAATAGGCGACAGAAAAGAGGCCAAAATGTCCCCCACAACCCATGTTTTGCCCCTGAATGTTACTTGGGATGACGGTTTCGACCGGTTTTTTGAAACCGCCCCCTTTGCCAAATTAGAGGCCGAGTTAGAACGCTCCTTGGCCGAGTTAGAGGTGCGCTACAGTTTTTGGATTCTGCCGACCCGGGGGGGAAGTACACGCCGGGGAGAAGCTTCGGTGGCTCTGCCGGGCATGCCACATTCGGGCGATTCTGCGGAATCTGCTGATCCCAAAAAGCCCCGATAAGGTTGTCAGCGTGGCTAAATCGCCACATTGGTCCGGGAACATCTTTGATATTCGCTCTTGGTAATATCCCGCAAATGATTGCCAGTTATTTACTTGCATATTAGTTTTTTTGGATTTACTTTCTTGTGCGCGCGGCAAATCCGCTCCTTTCCGAGTGCGCGTCCTTTGTTAAGTAAAATCTAGCATTAAGTAAAATTCCCGCGAATTTATCGACCCCCTTGTTTCAGGATCAGGGGGGATTCTGTTACTCTGTTAAACTGTTAATTTACACAGTTTCCCCACCATCCCGGGTATTTTTTTCGTATGCAGGATTGGCCCCAGCGAGTTGTTTTGATAACGGGCGCGTCGCGTGGTTTGGGCCTGCATTTGGCCGGTAAATTTGCCCAGCGGAGCGCGCGCTTGGTGCTGGTCGCCCGTCAACCCGAGCAATTGTTTACCGCCGCCGCCGGTTTAGGCCTTTCGGCGGATCGTTGCTTGATACTTCCCGCGGATGTGACCGATGATGCCAGCGTGGCGTCGCTCTTTGCCCAAATTAACCAGCATTTTGGCCAGCTTGATGTGCTGGTGAATTGCGCGGGGGCCTCGCAGCGAGGGCTAATCGCACAGACGCCGCTGGCGGATTTTGAACGTTTGTGGCGGCTCAACGTGTTAGGCGTGGTGCGTATGTGCCAGGGGGCGTTGCCCCTGTTAACGGTTAGCCAGGGGACAATTGTCAATATTGGCAGCCTGGCGGGAAAGCTGGCCGCGCGGTACCTAGGGGCATACTGCGCCACCAAACATGCGCTGGCGGGGCTGTCGCAGCAGATGCGGCTGGAACTAGCACCAACGGGAGTGCGGGTGCTGCATGTCTGTCCGGGGCCGATTCGCCGCGATGACGCCGGCGCGCGCTATGCGGAACAGGGGGCGGGATTACCCCCGCAGGCGTCAAAACCGGGAGCCGGGGTAAAGTTGTCCGGCATGGATCCCGCCTGGCTGGCCGAGCAAATCGTCCGAGGCGTGGAAAAACGACAGCCGGAACTGGTTTTTCCCTGGCGGGCGCGGTTACTCATGGCGATTTCCGCCCTGGCGCCCCGTTGGGGGGACTGGTTGATCGGCAAAATGACCAGTGGGCCGCCCTAGCCAATCCCAGCCGTCTGTGTTAGCCTTTGTGTTTATATCTCCCCTAAAAACCGTTGTTTTTGCACGTTTTTAAGCCCCGTACGACCCCCTTTAACATTTCGCCGCTATGCCCGCCGTGCTGGAACCTCCCTCGCCCATCGCCGGTGTTAGCCCTCCCGAGCTCAAGGAAACCACGATCATGACGGTCTGGCCGTCGATCGCGGCCACGGGTATTGGCCGGTTTTTGGGTCAACTGTATGCCATTGATCTTGGCGTGAGCGTGTTTACCGTGGGAAATTTAATCGCGCTGTTGTCCATCCCGATTGTTTTACCCCTGATTCTGGGCAAGTTCGCGGTCGATTTTTTGGCGGGAGTGCCGATCCTGGGCCTGCCGTTTTTGCCGCTTAAAGGCTCAGTCCAACGGTATATTTTGACGAATCGCCGGGTGCTGATAGCGGAAGGATTGATCCCCCAGCCGACGCAGTATGTTGACTTGGACCGCTTTGACTCGATTGAAGTGGTCGTGCAACCGGGGCAGGCTTGGTATCCGGCGGGTGATTTAATCTTTCGCAAGGGAAACACCGAAACATTTCGTTTGGCGGGTGTCCGCCGACCCGAGACATTTCGTCAAACGATCATGAAGGCCCGCAACGGCTACGTGGGCGTAAAGAAAATCATGGATTAGTGTAGGGAAATCGCAAATTGAAATTATCTCACTCCATCAGAGGATTGTGCATTTACAGCGGGTAAAACCGAATGCTGTCGCAAAGCGTTGTGGCAGTTCCATCACACGGAGCGTGATGAGTACGGAAGGAGCTCTCCCCCAGTATGAATTTTCGCGTGGAATTGCCGATCTTTCGCGGGCCAATGGATTTGCTATTGTATCTGGTTCGCAAGCACGAGGTGGAGATCACCGAGATTCCGATTGCGCCGATCACCGAGCAGTTTTTGGATTATTTGACCGTGCTGCGGGAACTACACGTCGATCAGGCGGGCGATTTTTTGGATGTGGCCAGCACACTGATCGAGATCAAGTCTAGGCAAGTACTGCCACGGGGGGACGAGGTCGAAGAGCCGCTCCCCGATCCGCGGGGAGAACTGGTTCAACGGCTGCTAGAATACAAGAAGTTCAAGGACGCGGCGTGCTTGCTGGAAGACCGCGCGCGGGAGTGGCAACAGCATTATCCCCGTCTGGCCGAGGAATATTCCACCCGGCCTATTGATCCGGCGGATGAACCCCTGGCCAGTGTGGAACTATGGGATCTGGTGAGTGCGTTTGGCCGCATCCTCCGCGAGCGGGCGACGGTGCCGACGTCGCGGATTCGCTATGACGAAACCCCCATTCATGTCTACATGGGCCAAATCCACGCAGTCTTGCGGGAACGGCGGCGGGTCAAATTTAGCGAGTTTTTACGGCCTGACCTGCATCGCTCCGCCCTGGTGGGGATTTTTTTGGCGGTGCTAGAATTGGTCCGAAATTACCGCATTCAGGTGGAGCAAGATCAACTCTTTGGCGAGATCGAACTGGTTGCGTCGGCGGAATTGCTGGCCGCGCCCCCCAGTGTGGAATTTGGCCCCATCCTGACTTATGAGCATGGACCGCACGGGGAAATGAGCGGCACCTAAGTGCTCGGACATTTCGTCGCTTCTATCTTTTGCCGGAAGGGGAAATAATGGTTGCGTTCCCCGTCCGCAAAGCAAATAATCAAGGTTTGGCGGCACTTCCAGCCGCAAAATTCTGGCCCAACCCTCGCTCCGTATCGGCTGACCCACACTCGGCCCCTACCTAGGAAATTTATGCGGAAATTTCGATTCATTGCCAGCGTCAGCGTCGTTTTGGGAGTATTCTGTGCCATTTTCGGCGGGGCTACGCTTTTCGCCCAAAAGCCAGCGACCGAGCAACTTGCCACTCTCCGTCCCGCTCCGGGCCAGGAGGTCCAGCTTTTTGCCGCCGAACCGCTAATTATCAATCCCTCGTGCTTGGATGTTGATTCCCGGGGGCGCGTCTGGGCGGCGGAAATTCAATGGTATCGTTCCGGTCTAAAAGATCCCCCCAGTGATAAGATCAAGGTTCTAGAAGATACGGATGGGGATGGCCAGGCGGACAAGGCAACCATCTTTGCCGAGGGCCTGACCGGCACGATGAGCCTATGCGTGGCCGGGGACAAGGTGTACTCGATTGTCAAAGGAGATTTGTTGATGTGGACCGACAAGGATGGCGACTTGCGGGCCGATGGTCCGCCGCAAATCCTCGTGCGGGGTTTTTCCAATCAAAATCATGACCACGTCGGGCATAGCTTGTACTTTGGCCCCGATCACAAATGGTACATGGCCCATGGCGACACTGGCTTTAACGCCACGGGAAGCGACGGCAGCCAGATTCAATATAAATGGGGTGCGATGATTCGCGGGGAAGGTGACGGCAGTCAGTTAGAGATGGTCGCGGTCAACTTTCGCAACCCGTACGAGATCTGTGTCAGTTCCTTTGGAGAGATGTATTGTTCCGACAATGATAACGATGGCAACGAGAGCGTGCGGATTTGCTGGATTTTGGAAGGTGGGGACTATGGCTGGTTCGGCGGTCCTCCCTTTGGCAAACAAGAGCTGGACCAACGCGTCCCGCCGGGAACGCCCTATCGTGAACATTGGCATTTTCGCGGTTATCAGCTAGGGTATGTCCCCGGCACGCTGGTGACCGGGTTTGGGTCTCCGTGCGGCATGTGCTATTACGAGGGAGAGGCCTTTGGACCAAAGTTCAAAAACGCCCCCCTGCATTGCGACCCCGGCCCCCGCGTGGTGCGCCTCTATCGGCATGAACCGGCGGGTTATGGCCCGCGCGCGACCAGCGAGGTCTTTTTGACCAATCAAGGCGACGACTATTTTCGACCGGATGATATTTGCGCCGCGCCGGACGGTTCGTTGTATATCAGCGATTGGTACGATGGCGGCGTGGGGGGCCATGCCTACAACAATCCCACCCAAGGCCGCATTTTTCGCTTGGTCCCCACAGGCAAAAAACTGACGAGCGCTGTTCCTCCGGGGCCTTACACCACGACGGAGCAGGCGCTGGCAGCCCTGGCCAGTCCCAACCTCGACACGCAATTTCAGGCCCGCGAAAAAATATTGGCAGAAGGGAAAAATGCCCTCCCCCTCTTAGTCGCCCTGTTTAATGACACCCAGCAAGATCCCAACCTGCGGGCCCGTGTCCTGTGGCTGTTGGATCGGATTAGCGGAGCCGGGCGAGAAGCAGTCATCGCCCAATTGAATGCGACTGACGAGCAATTTCGAGCCTTGGCCGTGAAAATCTTGGCCCGTCACGGCCAACAGCATGCGGACCTTTGGACCAAATTCGCCACCGATGAAAAAGCCCCAGCCTCCATCCGGCGCGAGGCGCTGTTGGGCATTGGGCGGATGCTGCGGGGCAAGGACAGCGAAGCCGCGGCAGGGAAGTATGGGCCGATGCTGGCGGGCCTGATCGCCCAGGCCGATTCGGATGATCGTTATTACCTGGAAACACTGATCGCCGCCTGCGGCAATCAACGCGTCGCGGTGGCGGAATTATTGTCCCAACAACCGCAACTCTCCGCCAAGGGGTTGGATATTTTAGGAGTTTTGCACCCCGAGCGGGCTGGCGAGTTATTTGCCTCGCGGATTGCCAATGGCAAAATTTCCGCCGCCGAGTTGCGGCAGCTACTACTCTCTAGCGCCGCGGCCAAGGATGCCGCGTTGGGTCAACGCATGGTGGGCCTGCTTCAGAAATCCGAAACCTCCGCCGAAGTCAAAGCGGCAATTTGGGCGGCCCTGGCGGCTAATATCAATTCCGGTTGGAGCAAATTTGGCGAGTCGCGGGAATTGCAACAGCAAGCAATAGCCGCGCTGCGCAGCACGGGGTTGGAACAAGCCGCCGCACTGGAATTGATCAAAAAAGCCAACTGGCGCGATGCCGCCGGGGAGGTCCTGGCATTAATTGGCTCCCCTGACGCATCCAATGCAGTAAAGTCCGCCGCACTGGCGATCCTAGTGGATCTGCGGCCGGATAATTTGGTCGCCACGCTGCGCGCAGCGCGTGAAAAGGCCCCCGCCGAGTTGCGATTGCCTATTTTGCGCGCACTGATTCAACTTCAAGATTCCGCCAGTATCCGCGATGCCCTGACCGCAAAATCCGGCACCGACGCGGAACGGGGGGAAATGCTGAAATTGGCATTTGCCTCGCCCGGGAGCGCATTGGCGTTGCTTAAACTCGTCGAGGAAAAATCGTTGGCCGCCGAATTGCGGGACCAGGTGATCGGCATGGCAGCGCAACACCCGGATAGCAATGTGCGATTGTTGTTTGAGCGATATTTGCCCGCCGACCAACGTTCGCAAAAACTGGGGGATGCGATCAAGGCGGAAGACATCCTCAAGCTCGCCGGCAACGCCCGTCGGGGTCAGGGGATCTTTATGGAATCTAACGCCGCGCAGTGCAAGAATTGCCATATGGTGGCGGGGCAGGGGAGCACCATCGGCCCCGACCTGAGCATGATCGGCAAAAAGTACGAGCGGGCCGCGCTATTGGAAACGATCTTGCAGCCCAGCAAGGCGATATCCCACGAATATGTCCCCTACCTGCTCGAAACCACCCAGGGGCAAACCTACCTGGGCTTTTTGGTCGAGGGGGCCGACTCGCAAGTGACGCTAAAGGATGTGCAGGGGAACCAAATTCGCATCCCCAAAAATGAGGTGGAAACACTTGCCAAACAAGAAATTTCACTCATGCCGGAGCTGGTGCTCAAGGATATCTCGGCCCAAGACGCCGCGGACCTGCTGGCCTACTTGCAAACCCTGACCAAAGGGACCACCGTGGCGGGCAGTTTTCGCATTCTCGGGCCCTTGCCCAAACGCGATGTGGGCATTGACACTTCGCACGCGTTGGAAAAAACCGCCGCCGATCCCGATCCGCGGGCCAAATTTGCCGGCGGGCCAAATGGGGGCGAGGTAGGCTGGGAAGTGGTGACTTCGGACGGGGAATTGGGCTTTGTGGGAATTGATACGGTCAAATACTCGCAAAAACATGGTGGTCCCCCGGCCAAGAACACCCATTATGCCCTGGTTTACGCCGAAAGCCTGACTGATCAAAATGTGGAACTATTGGTAAGCAGCGACGACCATTGCAAGGTCTGGGTCAATGGGGAGGAGATTCATAAATTTGTCGGTTCGCGGGCGCTGGCCCCCGAGCAGGACACCGTACCGGTCAAGCTGCGCCGGGGAAGGAATGTGATATTACTTAAAGTTGTCAATGAAGACGGCCCCGGCGGTTTTGCCTTGGCGGTGAAATCAACCGAACCGGTAAGCTGGAAAACGGAGTGAGGGGAAGTTAATTACGAATTACAAATTACGAATTAAAAATTGATGCATCCGTAGCGGAACTCGCAAGAGTTCCGCCACCCACCTCCCATCTCCCGCCACCCACCTCCCATCTCACTCCCTTAGTTTCCAGCCGGTATGCAACGATTTACCCGGCTTTATCAAGCGTTGGACCAGACCACGCGGACTAATCAAAAAGTCCAGGCCCTGGTCGACTACTTTCGCGCCGCTCCCGCTGAGGATGCCGCCTGGGCCCTTTGGTTTTTGTTGGGAAATCGCCCCCGCAGCGCGGTCACGCGCACGCAGTTGCGGCAGTGGGGGGGAGAGGCCGCCAACCTGCCGGAATGGTTGGTGAATGAATGTTACGAAGCGGTGGGGGATTTGTCGGAAACGCTGGCATTGCTGTTGCCAGAACAGCTTGATCCAGCGATGGTGGACGCCGCACGGGGGGCGGTGGATGCGTTGCCCCAGGTAGCCGCGCTGCATGGCCCGGAGGAAGTGCAAAGCTGGCTATTTAACACCGCTCTTACTGATCCCGCCCATCCTGGTGGCACGGGGGAAGCAGCCTCCCGGGAGGGCCCGCTAGCGACCGGCGCAGCCAATCCCGATCTCGAGTTATTCGCCGATGAGCGGCTTTCCCTGGCGAAACTGGTCGGGTGGTTTGTGCTGCCGCTGGCGGGACTGTCACCGGCGCGGCTAAGAGCGCGGGTCCTGGCAACCTGGCAAATCTTGCCCCCGGCGTATCGCTATTTGTGGCATAAGCTGCTGCTGGGGGGATTTCGAATTGGAGTGGCGCGTACACTAGTCGCCCGCGCCTTGGCGCAGGTGGCGGATTTGCCTCCCGCGGTGATGGCGCACCGTTTATTGCGCCGCTGGCGCCCCACCGCTGAGGATTATTTGGCGTTCCTCGCCCCCGCGGGGGCCGCCGCCGATCTGGGCCAGCCGTATCCGTTTTTTTTGGCGTCGCAGTTGGACGACCCCCCCGCCGCGCTGGGGCCGGTGGAGGAATGGCAGATCGAATGGAAGTGGGACGGCATCCGCGCGCAACTGCTGTTTCGCCAGGGAGAAATGCTGCTCTGGTCCCGGGGAGAAGAATCGATTTTGGATCGCTTTCCCGAATTAGCGTCGCTGCGCGCACTATTGCCGGAAGGGACCGTGTTGGATGGCGAACTGCTGGCCTGGCGCGGCGGGCGGCCGCTCCCTTTTGCCTTATTGCAGCAGCGCATCACCCGCAAAAACGTCCCGCCCAAGCTGCTCCACTCCGCACCGGTCGCCTTTATGGCTTATGATCTGCTGGAATGGAATGGCGTCGATATTCGCGCGCGGTCCCTGACCGAGCGCCGCGCGCTACTAGAGGAACTTTCCCTTCAGATCGGGGACAAAACCGCTGGACCAGGCAGGCCCGAACTCCCCTGGCGGTTATCGCCGGTACTAGCTGGCGAGCAGTGGCTGGACGTGGAAAACCTGCGCGAACAGGCCCGCGGCGAATTGGCGGAGGGTCTCATGCTCAAGCGGCGCGCCGCCCCGTATAGCGTGGGCCGGACGCGCGGCGATTGGTGGAAATGGAAATGCCATCCCTGGTCACTGGACTGCGTGCTGGTCGCCGCCCAGCCGGGACATGGCAAGCGGGCCAGTCTGTTCACGGACTACACCTTTGCCGTGTGGGACGGGGAAGAATTAGTCGGCATGGCCAAGGCGTATTCGGGCCTGACCGATGGAGAAATCCGCCAGGTGGATGAATTTGTGCGCGCCAACACCACCGGCCGGTTTGGACCGGTGCGCAGCGTGCGGCCGGAGTTGGTATTTGAACTGCACTTTGAGGGGATTCAGCCCAGCGGGCGGCACCGGTCGGGCTGGGCGTTGCGATTCCCGCGCATCGCGCGGTGGCGGACGGACAAGACTGCTTCCCAGGCGGATACGCTGGAATCGTTGGTCCGGCTGTATGAACAAGCGCAACGCGCGGAGGGGAAT